>CAZRHW010000086.1:0-7487 GCA_964599785.1 uncultured Bacteroides sp.
ATGCCTATGGGCCGGTTGGAGCATGGTTCCTGTTATTCCAGTCAGGTGCCACCAACGCCCTCGGAGAAGATTACATGATAACCCGGGCATCGGAGCTTGAGAAATGGGCACCCTATGGGACTTCCAGGCCGACACCCACAAATTTGCGCAATTATCTTATGATGCTTGAAATCCTGGAAGGGAAACATCCCATTTACATGAGAACTGAAGAAGCTATACAAAAAATTGTCGATAAGATACCGGATGAAACTGAAGCGAAACGTACTCTTAAAAGCCTTGAAAATGAAGCCTGGGAGGATTTTCTGGATATGACAGTAAGCCAGGCTCTGCTCTGGGCCTCCATGAATATTGAACCTGAAAAAAGACCATCAGAAATAGCTGCATGTGAACCATATTTTATCAGTTCACATTCGGGAGCATCAGGTGCATGGATCAGTGGTCCTGCTGATCTTTCCCCGCCTCCCTACTTCTGGGGTTATGAACAGATGACAACCATAGAAGGTCTTTTTGCAGCCGGTGATGCATCAGGTGCCTCAAGTCACAAATTTTCATCAGGCTCATTCACTGAAGGAAGGATTGCGGCAAAATCAGCCATCAGGTATTGTACCGATCATCCTGATTTTCAGCAACCAGATCCTGGTATAATAAAACAAATGAAAGATGAAGTTTTTAAGCCACTTAATACATTTTACACTCATAAAGATTATTCTGTTGATAAAAACATCAACCCGAATTACATCAGACCGCAGATGTTTATGTTCAGGCTTCAGAAGATCATGGATGAATATGCCGGTGGTGTTGCAAATGGTTTCCGGACATCTAAACCGCTCATGGATAAAGGTTTGGAGTACTTAAAATTTTTAAAAGAGGACGTTGAGAAGATTGGCGCTGAAGATACACATGAATTAATGAGATGCTGGGAAAATATTCATCGTCTCTGGCAGGCAGAAGCACATATTCATTCAATGCTCTTCAGGAAGGAAACAAGATGGCCTGGTTATTATTTTCGAACCGATTACCCGCAGATTGACCAGGAATGGCGATGTTTTGTAAATTGCCGCTTTAATCCTGATTCAGGAGAATGGAACCTGATGAAAAAAGATATTATTGACCTGGTGAAGTAGTCTGAATGGATAAAAAGCCGGATATACATATCAATGATCAAATACCCATCCTTATTGTTGGTGGAGGAATGGCTGGAATAACAGCAGCAGTGGAAGCTGCGGAGACGGGTCACTCAGTCATACTGGTCGAAAAACTTCCATACCTGGGTGGAAGAGTGACTGGATTGAACAGATATTTCCCAAAAATGTGTCCCCCTTATTGTGGCCTTGAGATCAATTTCAGACGAATACGAACAAACCCACGGATCAAAATCTATACTTCCACCACGGTTAAAGGCATTTCCGGAGAACCAGGAAATTTCAGTGTTACCCTGCTTACAGAACCTCAATTTATTAATAAAAGGTGCACTGCATGCGGTGAATGTGCAAAAGTCTGTCCGGTTGAAAGACCCGATGAATTTAATTATGGAATGATCACTACCCGTGCTGCTTATCTGCCGCATGAGCTGGCTTATCCTTTCAGATATGTGATTGACCATCTGAACTGTAAAGGTATCTCATGTGGACTCTGCCTGAAAGTATGTGATTATCAAGCTATTAATTTAACTGCAGCAGAGACACAAATTGTTGTAAAGGCCGGGGCAATCATCCTGGCAACAGGTTGGAAACCCTATGATCCAAAGAATCTTCAGGATTTGTCTTATGGAAAATCCCCGGATATCATCACAAGTCTGATGATGGAAAGGCTTGGGGCTCCAAATGGCCCCACCAAGGGCCGGATCTTAAGCTTATCGGATAATAAAATCCCGAATAATATTGCTTTTATCCAATGTGCCGGTTCACGTGATGAAAATCATCTGCCCTATTGTTCCGGAGTTTGTTGTTCTGCCTCCATGAAGCAAGCACTCCATTATGTTGAACAAAATCCGGAAGGGGAAGCAACGATTTTTTATATTGACCTGCGGGTTACAGGCAGGAATGAGGATTTTCTCAGCAAAATAACACAACATCCGAGGATTCATCTGATCAGAAGTAAAGTCGCCTCTGCAGAAATATCTCCTGAAGATCATGTTATCTATCTTGATTTTGAAGATATACTTTCGGGATTGAAGAAAAGGTCAGCATTTGATATGGTCATTCTTGCTACAGGGATCGTGCCGGAGAAAATTGAACCCATTACAATCATTACAGATAATGACGGATTTGCAAAAAGTGATACTCTTCCGGAAGGTTTTTATTCAACCGGTTGCCTGAATAAACCTGTGGATGTTGCATCCTCCATTAAGGAGTCAACAGGTATTACGCTCAAAGCATTAAGAACTGCAGGTTTTAAAGCATGAACAGCAGAGCAATGGAGCAAGATAAAAAAAACATCGGGATTTATATTTGTACCGGATGTGGTATTGGTGATTCTATTGATATCGACACCCTGAAAAAACAGATCTGCTCTGATAACATTTCTGCCAACAAATGTAAAGATCATCCGTTCCTTTGTAGTGATGAAGGCTGCGCATTGATCCATGGTGATATCCAGACCCAGCAACTTGATCATATCATCATTGCTGCCTGTTCTCCAAGAGTGAACCAGGACGTTTTCAATTTCTCAGGCGGGATACTGGAAAGGGTGAATCTCAGGGAACAGCTTTCCTGGTGTATGAAACCAGGAGATGAGCATACACAGTTGTTAGCTGAGGACATGATCAGGATGAGTATTGCCAAAGTCAATTCCGTTTCAATCCCCCAACCCTATATTAAGGATAACCTGAGTTCAGCTATTTTGATAATAGGAGGAGGTATCAGTGGTATAACCTCAGCTCTTGAAGCTGCAAAAGCCGGGTACGAAGTATATCTTGTGGAAAAAGAAAATAAACTGGGTGGATGGACTTCAAAATGGAGTCGGTTATTCCCGGAAGAATACCCTTATGACAACCTTAAAAAGCCTGAAATTATTGATGAAAAGATTCGTGAGCTGGAACAGTTCCGGAATATCCATGTGTTCCCGGAGTCAATACTTGAATCAGTTTCAGGTGAACCCGGACAATTTAAAATAACTGTCAGAAACAATCAAAATCATCATCAGATAATAGCCGGCGCAATCATTCTTGCAACGGGATGGAAACCATATGATGCCTCAAAACTTGAAGAATATAACTATGGACAATCTGAAAAAATCATAACCCAGATCGAGTTTGAAGAGTATCTTAATAAAGATACAATTAATCATAATAGTGATCTGAAAAAGATAAAAAACATCGTTTTCATTCAATGTGCCGGTTCAAGGGATGAAAAGCACCTGCCCTACTGTTCTAATACCTGTTGTCCGACAACCCTCAAACAGGCCCGGCAGTTAAGGGATATGAACAAAGATGTGAATATTTATATTATTTATAAAGATATCCGGACACCTGGAAAAACTGAATTTTTCTATCAGGAACTTCAAAAAGATGAACAGATTTTTTTCACGAAAGGAGACCTGAGACAGATCGATATTCATGATAAAAACCTGAACGTGATCATTGATCATACTTTGTTGGGAGAAAGTATCAGGATCAATGCCGACCTTGTTGTTTTGGCTACCGGGATGATCCCTTCGGACAGTTCAGAATTGAATCTTGAATACCGCCAGGGAAAAGGACTTCCCGATTTGAAATATGGATTCCCCGATTCACATTTCATTTGTTTTCCCTATGAAACGCGCAGGACGGGGATATACTCAACCGGTTGCATCAGGGCACCTCAGACTATACAGATGTGTATCGAAGATAGTACAGGTGCAGTATTGAAAGCTATCCAATGTATTGAGTGCACCAGACGAGGGGAATCCATCCATCCAAGATCGGGAGATAAAAGCTACCCGGTGCTATATTTACAGAGATGTACCGATTGTAAACGTTGCACAGAAGAATGTCCCTTCGGAGCATACGATGAAAATGAAAAAGGCACCCCCCTCCCCAATCCGGCACGCTGCAGGCGTTGTGGCATATGTATGGGATCCTGTCCTGAGCGGATCATCAATTTTGATGACTATTCTATCCACATGGTTTCTTCCATGATCAAATCATTGACCATTCCGGATGAATTTGAGGGAAAGCCAAGAATATTGGTATTTCTATGTGAAAATGATGCATATCCTGCTTTTGATATGGCCGGACTTAAAAGGCTGGAATATAGCCCATTTATCAGGATTATTCCTGTGAGATGTATCGGTTCAGTCAATCAGGTATGGTTATCGGATGCTTTATCACATGGATATGATGGTATTCTTCAGATTGGCTGTAAACCAGGTGAAGACTACCAATGTCATTTTATTACAGGTAGTGAACTGACCAAAACCAGGGGAGAAAATATACAGGAAACTTTACGTACGATGATGCTTGAGCCTGAACGGATCAGGACAGAATTCCTTGAAATCAATGAATATGATCGAATTCCGGATATTATCAATGATTATCTCCATACCATTGAAACAATTGGGCCCAATCCTTTTAAAGGCATGTAGATATGATTGATATTCAACCAGATATTCAATTTATAAGGCAAATACGCAAAGAAAGTGGAATAGATCTAAGCCAATGTATGCAGTGTGGTGCATGTACATCGGTATGTGAGCTGGCCGATCCATCTTTACCTTTCCCGCGTAAGGAAATGATATGGGCTGCCTGGGGATTGAAAGACAAGCTATTAGCTGATCCCGGCATCTGGCTTTGTCATCAATGTGGTGATTGTACTGCAACCTGTCCGAGAGGGGTAAAGCCGGGAGATGTTTTAGCCTCTCTACGGAAACAAAATTACCAACATTATGCACGTCCAAAGGTACTGGCTAAAATTATCCAGGATCCTTTTTTTCTGCCATTGATTATTCTCCTGCCTGTTCTGATAACCGGACTTATCATTTATTTTTTTGGCACACTCAGAGTGCCGGAAGGAGAAGTCAATTACTCCAGTTTTTTTCCTCATCTTCCATTGAATATCTCTTTCATGACCTTTTTTTCCCTTGGTGTTATTGGGATTTCCGTGAGCATCAGAAATTTCTGGAAAAGAATTCTTGAAGCACAATCCGGAACAGGCAGGGTACAACCTTTAATGAGAAGTTTAATGGAAGTAATCATTGAACTGTTCCTGCATAAAAAATTTCGTCAATGTAAGGTACAAAAACACAGATATTATTCACATCTGCTTGTTTTCTGGGGATTTATAATGTTATTAATTGTAACCTTTTTTGCGATTCTTTCAACTATATTTTTTAAATATCCTCTTCCATTCATCAATCCGGTTAAAATTGCAGGTAATATAGGTGGTCTCGCTCTTATTACCGGATGTACAATAATGATAGTTAAACGGGTCTCCCAGCGGCATCTCTATAAAAGTACATATCCTGACTGGATATTTCTTATTTCTCTGTTCCTTCTTGGGATAACCGGATTTGTTGTTGAGTTGGCAAGATTTGAGAGCTGGGCTTCTGCATACTTATTATACTTCCTTCATCTCATTTTAGTATGGATGGTAATCCTTTACCTTCCTTACACAAAGTTTGTCCATTTTATCTACCGGCTTGCTGCACTAACCTTCAGAAAGTCATACAATTCATGAACCAGTTTTCATTTCTCGCGAGTATGTTGTATAACATATAAAATACTGTGCGAGAAAATCAAGGATTTTGGATTAAGTACTGAGATGTTTAACTAATGATCCAGTCATTTTAAGTGACTGGATCACTAGCGAAGCTGTATCCAGATCAAAAATCTAATAAATTTAATCACATACCCATGAATAAGTACCATATTCCCTTAATACCAGGACATTACTACCACATTTATAACCACGCCGTTGGTTATGATAATCTGTTTCGTGAACCTCAGAATTATTCATTTTTCCTCGATAAATTCAAACAATTTCTTAATGGTTGGTTAACCGTATATACTTTCTGCCTTTTGCCCAATCATTTCCACTTTCTTGTGAAGATGAACAAAATTGAGGATCATGAAACAAATTCTATGTTACCAACAAACATAGATAAACTTTACGCTGAAATGGTAAGTAAGCAATTTAATCGCGTGTTCAAATCCTATTCTCAATCCTATAATAAATTTTATAGTAGGAGAGGCAGTCTTTTTATGCAAAATTTTAAACGAATCGAAGTAGATACAGATGATTATTTTGTAACACTTGTATTATATATACATTTCAATCCAATAAATCATGGAATGACTAAATCTGTGGATGATTGGGAATTCTCCTCCTACTCTGAAATAATGTACCCGGAGCCCGGTAATTTCTCGTGTGGCAATGTTTTAGACTGGTTTGGCAATAAAGAAAATTTTAAAAAAATGCATGAACGAAATCTGTTCCTGCATACCAAAGACGAATTAGATTACTATTGAAAAGAATAACTCATAATTCAGAGATCTATAAATGAATCCACTCTGAAAAACGATTTTTGAAATATAATAATAGGCTATACCCCATTATATCAGAATCTTAACTCAATCTTAGCTTTAAAGCTGGAGAAATTGGAAATCAGTAACATCTCCTTCTTCAGCTTAGAAGCTGTTACTTTTCGCATCAGACTCATTAATGATAAATTCAATTGGTACTGAATAGTAATTCCCTATATAAAATATTCATATAATGTTTTTACTTTTTTCCACAAGCAAAGTAGTAAAACAATTTATCTTATGTAATTTAGTTAATAAGATATATTATCTGAAAGCATTTAAGGTCTGAATTTTCATATTATCATAATGAAATCACAGATACAAAGAACTTCTTATACTCATCAATTATGAAATTCAAACTGGTCTCATTGTTGATGTGTACATTAACACTCCGTTTATGTGCGCAATCAATTCAATCAACCGACAGTCTTCAATATGGTGCTGTAAAAGTCTTTTTTGATTGTCCGTTTTGTGATGAAGACCACATCCGCAGGGAAGTATCATTTGTGAATTATGTCCGTGACCGGAAAGAAGCGCAGGTCCATATCATGATCACACAACAGATGACAGGAAGCGGAGGAAGGGAATATTCATTTCTTTTCATAGGTCAGAAAGAATTCGAGGGTCAGAATGATACGCTTCTTTACAATACGATGCCTGATGCAACAGATGAGGAAAGAAGGGAGGGACAAATTCGCACTTTGAAAATGGGACTTATGAGGTATGTTGCTAAAACCCCTGTTGCCTCAAAAATAAATATTACCTATGATATGCCCGGACAAAATGAGCTCGTTGAAGACCGATGGAAAAGCTGGGTATTCAGAACTGGATTCGACGGTTACCTGGATGGGGAAAAATCCTATAAGTCTTATAGTTTTTATGGCAGTTTTTCAGCTACTAAAATCACACCTGACTGGAAATTTGATTCTGATTATGATTCCGGCGTCAGCGAAGATAAAATTATGACTGATGAGGAAACCATTTACAG
>CAZRHW010000087.1:0-7473 GCA_964599785.1 uncultured Bacteroides sp.
ATCGGCACAGGAAGCATTACAACCATGGCATCTTCAGGAGCTGCCTATGGTATGACCCTTATCTGGCCACTATTGATATCCTGTATTTTTACTTATTTTCTCATTATGCTTTTTGGCCGTTATACAGCCATTACCGGTAATACTATACTTGCAAGTTTCAGAAAATATTTTGGTATTCCTGTAACACTTTTAGTACTTGCTTCACTTCTTTTCAGTGAATGGATTTCCTGTATGGGAGTGATGTCGGTTGTCACACAGGTAGTTGAGGAATGGTCAAAACCATTAACCCGCTCAGGTGAAGGATTTAATCCTCTGATAACGACTATTATTTTCGGAGCCCTGCTTTATTACCTTTTCTGGAATGGACAACACCGGATATTTGAAAAAATCCTGGCCGTTTTTGTCGGATTAATGGGAATATGCTTTATCCTGTCCATGTTTATGGTCATTCCGGAACCATCTGAGATCATTTCAGGTTTAGTTCCCAGGATCCCTGCCGAGAAGGATGCTCTTTTAATCATGTCCGGCATGGTGGGAACTACGATGGGAGCCATCCTGTATGTCGTCCGTTCAATACTGATCCAGGAAAAGGGATGGAAAAAAGATGATTTCAGGCTGGAAAGACGGGATGCCCTGATTTCCGTATCCATGATGTTCGTCCTCAGCGTTGCCATCATGGCTTCAGCTGCCGGGACATTGCATCCACTGGGACTGAAGGTGGACAATGCCATTGATATGGTAAAACTGATGGAACCTCTGGCCGGAAGATTTGCCACTTCAATTTTTGTTGCAGGTATTGTGAGTGCCGGGTTATCCTCACTTTTCCCGATCATCCTGCTCGCGCCCTGGCTTTTCGCGGATTTCAGCAACAGGCCAAGGAATATGAAATCAACCAGTACCAGGCTCCTTGTGTTGTTTGGGGTTTCCCTTGGACTCGTCGTTCCGGTCTTTGGAGGCAGACCCGTTATCATTATGCTTGCTTCGCAAGCTATGACGGCAATTGCCTCTCCTCTCGTACTGGTACTGATGATGATTATTTATAACAGGAAAGCAATCATGGGAGAGAATACAGCGGGATTAAAAAATAATATCATTCTGATTATCATACTCCTTTTCACAATTTTCATCGCACTGGCAGGAATCAGAGGTATTTCGGGATTATTTCAGTAATTAAATGATTCAATCTATTGACAAAAAGTTATCCCCACGACTGAATTTATTATTCCATATTTTCACTTACAGTCATGCCACATAAAAATTCCGGAAATATCTACGTCATATCCATTACCATCATTGCCACGCTGGGTGGTCTGTTATTTGGCTACGATACAGCAGTAATATCCGGTGCCATTGGATTTATCCGTATTCTGTTTGACCTGGATGCTTCCATGATGGGATGGGTTGCCTCTTCAGCCCTTGTAGGATGTGTTATTGGATGTTTGTTTGCCGGTATTTTAAGCGACCGGTATGGCCGTAAAAAAATCCTGATCCTGTCCGCCTGCCTGTTTGCCATTTCAGCTATAGGTTCAGCAGTCTCTCATAATATCACAGAATTGGTTCTTTTCAGAATAGTTGGTGGCATAGGTGTTGGAATTGCTTCAATGTTATCGCCACTCTATATTGCCGAGATCGCACCAGCCCATATGAGGGGTAAATTGGTTTCCTATAACCAGTTTGCGATCGTTTTTGGGATACTTATCGTCTATTTTGTAAATTATTTTATCACCGATCCGGTTAATGAAAGCTGGAATATCCAGTCGGGATGGCGATGGATGTTCGGTTCTGAAACCATTCCTGCAAGCCTGTTCCTGATATTACTATTTTTTGTCCCTGAAAGTCCCCGCTGGCTGGCAAAAAATAACCGGAATGAAAAGTCTCTTAACATCCTGGAAAGGATCGGCGGATCAGAATATGCAAAAAAGGAAATGAAAGAGATCCTGAATACAGATATATTTGAAAGCGGTTCATTCCGGAACTTATTCCGGGGTAATTTCAGGATTGTCCTGCTTATAGGAATTATACTGGCTGTACTTCAACAGGTAACCGGAATAAATGTTTTTCTATATTATGGACCGGAAATTTTCAAAAAACTTGGTACCGGGTCAAGCACTGCACTCCTTCAGACTATTGCGGTTGGAGTAGTGAACCTGACTTTCACGATCATAGCCATTCTGTCTGTTGACCGTTTTGGCCGTAAACCCCTGATGATCATTGGATCTCTTGGAATGGGATTATGCCTTCTCACACTTGGACTCGTTGCATATTTACAGCGTTCAGAGCTCTGGGTACTGGCTTTTATACTTGGATATATCGCCTGTTTTGCTCTCTCGGTAGGTCCGGTTACGTGGGTTATCATTTCTGAAATCTTCCCCACAAGAATAAGGGGACGTGCAATGTCTGTTGCGACTATTTTTTTATGGACGGCCAACTGGGTTGTTTCTCAAACGTTCCCGATGCTGAATGAAAACCAATGGCTGGTTGACAGATTCCATCATGGATTTTCATTCTGGGTGTACGGATTAATGTGCTTTATCCTGCTTATGTTCATGTGGAAAGTTGTGCCGGAAACAAAAGGGAAATCCCTTGAAGAGATTGAGAGGCTGTGGATAAATTGATTTTGAATCTTCTTAAAAGAGACTTTCAATCAATAAATCATTATTTATAAATCCGAAAGAAGAAATATCGAAATACGAAATAAAATCGAAAGTCGAAAGTCGAAATAAAATCAAAAGTTAAAAGTCAAAACTTATAAACAAATCTGAGAAACACGAAACTCTGAAACAACAGGAACAATAGAAACAATAGAAACAAATCAAACCCGGAGGTTCTTATTCCATAGATCCCGGTATAACCACTACCGTCTGGTTTATTTTAGATGCAGTTGCAGGGAAATATTCTTTCCCGCCAGTCGCTGAAGCTATCTCAATATAATATTCAAAATCCCGGTCGTTGATGATTTCTGAAGACAGAATTACCTTATAAACACCCCTGTTTACATGGACGAGGGGCATTTTGGTAAATTCTTTTTCACCGATAAATCTCCAGCAAAAATGCGCGTCTTTGACCGGCACCTCAGATAACAACATCACTTTCAGGTTTAAATCCTCACCCGTCTCAAGCAGATTGCGTTTTGTTGGTATTATAATCCTCAGAGGCCCATGATATTTCATCAATAATTCTGTTTCCTGCGGAAGTGGTCTTCCCAGATGCCGGACGATTAAACTGTCATATTTGTTCAGTACCTTTAACAGGCCCAGGTTATGCTGTTCCAGGTTGGCAATCGTTCCCAATTCTCCGGTTGTACTGACAGTCTGCAATAAATAAAACATCATTTCTTCCCATATTCTCGCGGCTTGAATCCTAAGGGGTAAAACATTCGTCTCAACAAATTTCTGTTTTTGGGATTCATTTAATTCGTCCTTCGTCCTGAAT
Organism: uncultured Bacteroides sp.; assembly: GCA_964599785.1. Lineage (GTDB taxonomy): Bacteria > Bacteroidota > Bacteroidia > Bacteroidales > SM23-62 > LJUQ01. Next base: position 3,433 of record CAZRHW010000087.1, read on the forward strand.
AACAGGCTATCAATTTGCCCCATTACACAACCAAACCGGGCAGTCGACCTGGCAAACAAGAATGTATTCAGCCAGTAATCAAATCTCTCCCGGTTTCCATTACCTGATATGTCTGAACGGATCGCCAGCAGAGAATCAACAAAATCAAATTTTTTTTGTACCACATCCCATGGCTGCCTGCTGATAATAATACCGCCCGGCCCTCCATGCCAATCCGAGGTTCTGTAAAGGTTTGCCTGCCGTTCTTGATTCTTATCATTATCATATAATGGACCCCCATCAAGGGAAGTGAAAATTCGTGCAATTTTATCAGACACTTCCGTACCGAACTGACTCTGTGCCCAATCCTGGTAAAAATCTGCAACCGGCATATCCCGAAGTGACGGGGCACCTGCCGTTTCACTCCATCCTTCCTGTTTCCATGCAGCCCGGGCAAGAGCAGAAACATTGGGTCCCAGTATCTTAGTTCTCCAGTGAATACCCATGAGTCCATTACAGCCAAATTTCAGAGCATCCGCAGCATCTTTTCTCATTCTCCCGGCCCATAATTGCGGGGAAATCAGGGCCGGATCATCCTCCATCCACGGTATAGCCCATCCGGACCTTCCGGTTAGTTCCGCAAAGGATGGTTCTACCGGCGAAAAACCTACTTCGCGGTTAATACAACTGAATGGAATGTTTTCAGGTAAAATCCGGTCAAACCGTGTTCTGTCGCCTGGCGGCCCTAATACCCATCCGCAGGTGGCAAGGGTAAATGGAACATTGACCTCTTCTGCAGCAGTCAGTGCCCATAACAGGTCTTTCTCTGTTTTCCTGACCTGTTCATCAGTAACGTTACTCCATGTCCAGCCTTCAGGTGTCCAGAACCAATAGAAATCCAGTGGATGCGTTTTCATAATCCGCCGGAAAATACCTTTGTAGAGATATTTTACAATATTACCTTCCGTCATCATCTTATCTTCTCCCAACCTGTCCCTGAGACTTTCAGGTATGATGAGAGGGATTTCCGTACCCAGACAGGTTTTAACTTCCAGATGTCCTGCAAAGGAAAACGCATCCTTCAGCAATGTTCCCATGTCATCGAACAACCTGATGTTTTCTTCCGGAGTCCGGGGCCATTGTGAGGTATTCATCATATAAGCGGCTCCCCAATAATCCTGTTCGAAAAGCTGCGCTGCTCCGCAATGATAATCACTTGTTTTCATGGGAATATATCCCCATGTATTGTCCCCTGTGTTGAAATGCAACACCGGATATGCCGAAGCAACGGTAGCATCCTCATGAATATCATTTTCCGGACCGATCCAGACCAGTGGTTCAGCCTGGTAACTGCCGGAGGGATACATCTGGTTTTCCGGATATGTATGAAAACCAATAAAATTCATCTTCAGTTTAGGAAGCTGTCCGATGATGGCTTTATAATCATTGAGGTTCCACCAGTCAGGACCTTCCGGAAAATCGTGGAACGGCAGTATCCCCCTTAATTCAAATAAAGGGCCCGATTTTTCACTCAGAACGGGAAGAGTCAACGGCCGTTTTGTGTCAGCAACCACATCCCCGTCCAGATAAAACCTGACTCCCATTTCTTCAGCGAACTGATAAGCACCATAAAGAACTCCGGCAGAACCCCCTCCAATGATAAAGAGACTCATTTGCCTGCCATTTGTAAAAGATTGCAGAATGAATTCCTGTTCCGCAAGTTTTGTGTACTCTGAAGAAGTTAATTCATAAATACTTGCAAGAAGATCCTTCTCTTTTGTTGCAATGATGATACTATTCACATTGTGAGAAAAAGTATCGGTTTGCACAATTGGCAACAGCTCATCTGTTGTCATATAAATATACCTCCTGATTTCTTTTGCGGCCAGCAATTCAGATGTTGTTGCTTCAGAGGGAATAATAATCTGGTATTTTTTATTTACCGTGCATCCGGAAAAAAGAAGCAGTATCAAACAGGATAAAATTCTGATTGTATTCATTTCATTAATTAAATTGATTAATTAATCTAAGTTGTTAGTTACAAGTTATCCCGATAAATCGGGACAAGTTAATATGTTATAAATCAAGGCATTTATTAAATTATAATTGATTTACAAAATTATTTGTAATTAATATATTCAATTACAATGCATTGATATCTAATAACTTGTAACTTGGAACCTGCAACTTGCAACTTGAGTTATTTACTTTCTTCAGGTTCAGTTTTCCATCCGTGGTAAAACGGAAATGATATGATCCGCCGTAACCAAAGGGATGTGAAATATCAAATGATGTCAAAATCATAATAATTTATATATTTTTCATTATCAGTAATCCTTTTTCCAATTTAACAATATAAATTTAAACCAATATTTAATTATATTTCAAATGCCCCAACTTAATGAATTATACGTGTCTGAACGGGATGACTGGCACAACTGGCTTTTAGAAAACGGCGGTAAAGTATCTGAAATCTGGCTCATTTTCTATAAAAGTCACACAGGTAAACCATCCCTGCCTTATGAGGACGCGGTAGAGGAAGCATTATGCTTTGGATGGATTGACAGTATTATAAAACGGATAGATGATGAAAAGTACGTCCGGAAATTCACCCCAAGAAAAGAAATAAGCAAATGGTCAGTATTGAATGTCAGGAGAGTGAACAAAATGATCAAAGCCGGAAAGATGACTCCCGGAGGCCTGGCGTTGTATAAATATGCAGAAGAACACGGACTTCTACCCAATCCGGATCAACCCCTGCCAAAGGACCTGAATATCCCTCCATTAATAAATCAGGCACTTTTAAAAAATCAAAATGCCCGGAATGCTTTCAACGTACTGGCACCATCACATCAACGTCAGTATGTCGGCTGGGTTATGGAAGCCAAAAAAGAAGAAACACAAAGGAGAAGGCTGTCGGAAATGATTGGATTATTAGAAAAAGGAAAGAAACTGGGAATGAAATAATCTAATTTATTGTCTTTCGCACCTTATTTTTTAAACTAAATCAGCTATGGATAATAACGACACCCTTTCAAGGAGCCATAAATTCTGGAATTTCCTTGCAACGCAGAGGGCGATTGATAACAGGTCGTTTAAATGGAGAGGAGTATAGTTTCGGTTGTCGGTGTGTGTGGGCAAGGGGAGTGAGATCACTGAGACGATGACTTCGAGTCATCGTCTCAGTGATAAAAACAACGAAATTCATGAAATCAGCACGTGTTTACTCCAGAACTCCGTACTTTTCCGGTATTCTTCCTCTGTCTGTTCTTCTGAGTTTGGCAATAAAGGGGCATATATCCCGGGAAATATCGTAATTATTACCGGATTTTCTTCAACTTTCTTTATGATCATGTTAACTGTCCAGGTCTTTTTTGGATGGCCGGAAAATTGTATCTTTTGTAAGGTTTCATATTCCAGATCGGGTAATTGATTCTTTTTTTCATCCGGCAGTTTATCAATATGAATAATATGATCTTCACCAACACCTTCCGGAAAATTTACTTTTGAAAAATTCAGACGTACTTCACAGCGATCTCTTATCCATTTGGCCTCATCACCGTCTTGCCGGAACTTATTTTTCACTAAATCTAAAAGATGCAATGGATCTGAAGCAAAGGATTTGTAAAACTGAGAACCATGTTCTTTTAACTGGTTCATAATATCCTCCTCAGAATAATCAGAATGGCTGATGAGGTATTGCCGGTATGTATGATCCACCTCACCAAAATGCTTCAGGACATGGAATTGTCTTTCGATGGGAAAAACTGCTTGTTTAATGTTTTTATATGAAAAAGATAATCCCATTATTCAAAATCTTAATTCAGCGTTATATTCTAAATTTAAGAATGTTTTAGTATCTATTAGTAAAGTTTTTAAAGGCTTTTCGCAGATTTCAACGCAGATTTCGCAAATGTTTCAAAATCAATGTTTTATGTAACGCGGACGCTGCATAATAATCTACGAAACCTGCGACCTTTGCGACATTGCGACCTTGTATCTTGCACCTTTTTCCCCTGTGAAATAATTTTGCAAGCAAAATTGCTTCGCATTTCACAGGGT
>CAZRHW010000088.1:0-7461 GCA_964599785.1 uncultured Bacteroides sp.
GGGAGGTTATTGGAGTTAAGATCAGGTTAAAAATAATTTCCCCTTCTCCTGCATATGAAATCGCTGAAAAGAAAAGTCCACATATGAGGACGCAGTAACTTTTCATTCAGTAATGAAATTTCTGAGAATTTCACGGCATAAATCAACTGGTTGACCAGTCTCTTATTTGAAATTAAACAATTTATTTTAGAAAGTATTAAAAAAGATTAATTAAATCAGGTTGCTAATTGCCCGCCTTCACTTTTTTACGGTGGCTAAAACAGGTTGCCCGCCTGTCCCGGCCGGGAAGGCATGCGGTTTCAGGATCTTCCCGGTTATTTCTATATTTTTCTTTTTAATGTTTCTTCAAAGGCAATGGGGACATTTCTCCCGCGGATGAGTCCGTCCGAATCTTATTCCTTAATAATTATCTGTTTAAACTTGTTATCTCCTGAAGACAACGTCACTATATAAACACCTACCGGGTAATTATTTACATTGATGTTAAAACGGCTATCCGTAACTTTTTGCTGATGCATTTCTTTTCCCGTTATATCTGTAATCCGGATGGTTATGTGAGGATAGATATCAGTTACCATAATAAACAAAATATCATGAACAGGATTTGGCCGGAGATGCACATTTTCCCCGATCGCAATCATTTCTGTATTTGCCGGGGGAGTATGCATGGCAATAATGATGGTGGTATCTGTCACCAACCAGATATCTCCTACTTCAATTGAATAACCCCCCTTCAGGATTTTATAGTTATATGTTGCAGAAACAGGATAGTGACCGAAAAGTGCATTACCCAGTGAATTGGTAAACAGTGAATCTTCATCCAGTATTATAAGAGCACCGGTAACAGGAGCGGTACTATCTTTTAGTGCGAAGAGAATATCCGCATAGGTCCGGGTTAAATAGATGGCTATTGTCGTATCTGATGTGATGGTAAAGGTTCCATTTTCTTCCATGAAATAAGTATTTTGAATAACGTAATCATAGCTTCCTTCCCAGACTGTAAAAAGTGCCTCTCCCTGTTCATCGGTCACTTCTGTTTTTGAACCCAGTGTTACATCTACTCCCCGGGACAAATCAAGGGTGTTTTCATCGAGCAGTCTGATCGTAACATTCAATATTTTTTTTGTCAGAAAAACGGTCATGGTAGTATCGCTGTATATTACGATTTGTTTTGGGGCAAGCGGATTATAAAGGTCTTTTTCAATGCCCAGGATAAAACTTTCAGGGATATTATTAAAAGATGCAGTACCCGATTCATCCGTCAGTACAGACACGTTATAGATACCGACTGAACAATCCTTCAATAATTCATTTGTTTCCAGGTCTTTCACAACTATCCCGACATTGAATTTCCTGATGCCCGGTGCATTGCTTAACCTTCGATCCAGTTGATCGAGGTAAAGTGACCATGGCCTCAGGTCATCACCTTCACCGACACCTTCCAGAAAATCCCGCGGTGAGGTATTGTAGGAATACCCCCCGGCAGTTCCTGTTGTTGGATCTATCAGGACTTTATCGGCCGGTCCGGAGGTACCGATGATGTATCCCCATCCGAATTGCCGCGATTCGACAATATAGTCCCTGCCGGTGTGATAAGCTTCTCCGGTTGTATTATAAAAAACGGATTGTGTGGAAGTGTAGCCATGGATGGCATCTCCTCCGTAAGGTCTGAAGGAAGCCTCCAGATAATCACCATTCACGGTGGAAACATCGAACAGGTTTGACATGCTCAGGTACATGTGAAAATCACTTGAGTATTTTGAATTTTCACCCCGGCAATTGTGTATTACATTACCACTACTGAATGGGTATTTAAAATCGTAATGATGCCGTCCGTCGTTTGCCCTGCTGTTTTTTACCAGGCAGTTGTTTGACTGAAGAGTATACATATATCCATTCCCTCCTCCTCCTTCATATTGGGGTTTTTGAAAAAAACACGAGTCGATGGTTATATTCCGGCAAAAACCCAGGAGCAGGCAGTTGGAAAGGATATGGATATCGATTGTATTCCCTGGCGGTTTATAGGTTTGAACATTTTTTACCCAGCAGTCCTGGCTGTATTTAAATTGGATGACATGAGAAAAATGCACTTCATAAGCTCCGGTTCCATTCATACTGTAAGATTCTTCATCCCATCCTGAGCCGGGATTTTCTTTGTTCCCGATCGAAAGATTTTCAATTCCACATTCGCTGATATGTTTATTTGCATGGTACACCCTGGCATGATCCCTTGTTTTGAGAAAATAGTATGTGGGTGCATCGATGATCAGCAGGTTTCTTTCCACATCTATTGAATCGATCCGGCGCATGAAAGCAACTCCATTAATAGCCGATGCAGTCCATATTCCGGCCATATTGTGCTCTTCAATCCATTCATCGGTGGGAGAGGTGGAGATAATAACATCATCACCGGCACTGAAACCTGAGACAGAACTGACAGGAAGGATCCGGGTTGGTTCTGTCAGGTCGGTTGTAATATCAGTTATGGTACCGGCAGGAGTGAACCAGTTTGACCAGTTGCTTCTGACATGAATGATATCTTTCTCTCTCATATAGGATTCATCATGAAACAGGAAGGTGGAATCCGGACCTGCCCCGCGGAGAATGGTACTGTCGTATTTGATATGCAGGCAATAATCCGAAATAGCGGGAGTCTTAATCCGGTATGTCCCGGCGGGAAGATATACGACCCCTCCACCGGCAGTGCCGGCATCATCGAGGGCTTGCTGGATGATGGAAGTAACATCGTCCACACCGGTATTGTCAGCATTATAGGGTGGTTGGGTGACATCGATCACATTGGTTATTATATGCGGTATCTCTTTTTCCCCGCTATGGTATCCGGCATAGGAAAAATCGTGTAAAAACCTGCCCTGGCTGTCTTTATAGCCTGGTTCCCAATTATCGGGGTAAAGGGAACTGCGCCACTCAAAACTGGTCACAGCATTGTCCGATTCAAGTGTTAAAACATCCGGGTTATTATAAACTTCTTTAAGATGATCGTCGGAATTCTGTTCGAAGACCAGGTTGCTCCATGACATGAAATAGGACCATGGTGCATCCTGGTGGAGGCAATTATCCGGATCCGGGACCGGCCCGTTTTCTGTCATGGCGATCAGTTTTTCCCCATTGGTGAGCCTGTATAGTTCATCGAAGGCATATTTCTGTGTACCGTAATTATTACTTCCCGGGTATGAATCGTGTCCGATGATATCCACTTTATCGTTTCCCGGATACCAGTCTTTTTCGGGTGTGGACCAGACCCAGATCAGGTTATGAAGCTGGTGGTAATTTTTCAGCCGGTCGAACAAAATGTTATAAAGCTCCTTACATGGTTCGGGCCCTTTAGCTCCCCACCAGAACCATCCTCCCCCGGCCTCATGCAGGGGTCTCCACAGCACCGGGATCCCGGCATCCCGGAATTTTTTCAGTTCAGCAGCAATATCATCGATATCCCTGATGATATCATCATATTCCTGTGTTCCCGGTGTGACAGCTTTTGTGACATCAAACGTTGTCTGGGTGGTATAAAAAGTATTGGTACTTACTTCGCCGCCGCTTGGAGAATGCCAGTGCCACTGGTATGATATCATTCCTTTTTTACCCGTGCTGTTGTACCAGCTGATAAGAGTATCGACGGAACCATCATCATGTTTTCCAAAAGTGTGCCCGATACCGTCGACCCACAAATAGGGATAACCTTCGGTAAAATGTTGAAAATCGGCAACCCTTAACAGAGGTGATTTGCCTGTTAAGGTTTTTATCTCGCCGTAGTTATAGTGGGTTTGTCCGGAAATAATGCGGTCTCCAAACTGTAATAATAAAAATTCGTACAAAGCTTTTGTTTCTTCTGTAGCCGCTGAATCCACCGGTTCGGGAGAAATATTATAGGTATTTCTCGTTGCCGAATAAATTTGAAATTTATCAATGTTTGTCCATCCCCAGTTACTTTTAATAGTAAAGGTATTGATTCCCATATCAAGCTCATAATTTCCGGCATCTATGGCCGTAAAAGCAGTGGTTGCAGGAAATCTGACAGGAGATGAAAAGCCGTCATTGATGATCAGATCCTGTGATTTATAACCATTCGGTCCATTGTAACGGATAACCAGTTTGTAAAAACCCGTTTCAGGTATGTCAATATTTACCGTAACCTTATCTGCTGCGTTATCAAATCCCGTTACATATCCGTCTCCTGAAAATCCCGTATAACCGGTTCCGACAGTAACGCCTGTCAGGGTTCCGTCTTCGGCTTCTGCTTCGGTGATGAGGAATCCTCCCTGGTAAATGTTTTCAGAGCGGGTCAATAACAGGGCGTTCACTGATAACGGAGATAAATTAATATTCAGCTTATTCTTTGACATCCCGACTTCGCTTTCCGACAGGGCATTATCCTGGTGAGAAACAAATGTCTCGGTCCGGGGCAGGTCTGAGAGTGTAAACATTTTGTATGTCCCACTCATGACCGGGTGATTATCAAGGTTGATTTCAACCTGTTTTGATTCGTTAAGATGGCGGTTTATCAGGAAGATGGTCATCGAATCATTCCCGTTATTCATGGTTGGGTAGGCTGAAACAAATTCTTCTTCAGATGAAACAGCATCAATAAAGAATCCCTGTCCATATCGGCTGAATAAATGAATCACTTCGTTCATCCCGGGTTTCCAGCTCCAGGGTGTGAATATTTCCACGCCCTGTTTTGCAAATTCTCCCAATGTAGAAGCATACCATGCAGCAGTTACGTTCGAATTATCTCCATTGATCCCGGTTTCCGAGACTGCAAAAGTCACTCCGTGGTCAGGACCAATATATTCATTCAGCCATTTGCTGCAGCGTTCAAAGATGTATTCTTTGGTAATGCCGGCATCCCAGCCACCCGGTCCAGACCGTTTGACTCCGTTTGCTCCCGGATAATTATAGGTTGGATCGAAATAAATCCGGTGCAACTGGACGATATCCTCAGGATATGTTTCATATGGATAAAAATGTATATCCAGTACATCCAGCAACCTGATCCCGGATAATTTTTGTTCTTCTGCAATACGAAGGATAAAATATTCCAGCCAAACGTAATCTTTTCCTTTATAATTTACCTTTGAACTTTTCCAGTTATACCATTGCCATTCATTACAGGGGACTGGTCCCAACAGCTTGATTCCCGGAAATTTTGCACGTGCTTTTTTTGCCACATCGAAATACATCTGCATAAATTCTTCAGCTTCCGGTTGAACCGGCCACACATCGTCATGCGTACCCTCCCAGATCTCCGGTTCGTTGTCCATGTTCCAGTAACGTATCCTGTTTGAATCCAAGCCAACACCTTCTTCTCCAAACCAGTGATCCAATATTCCCACTGTCGAGTCTGCAGGCCAGTCTTCCAGGTAAAGTTCAGGATTACCTTCAACCAATGCATCGGGTCCGCCATCAGGATTGACCTGGCCGCCTCCGCAAAGGTTCTGGTTCACACCATCCCACCAATTTGAGCGGTTGTAATCCCAGTCATGAAAATTATAACTGCCTGATTTTGCAGCTTTCCCGACCAATTGCAAAGCCCACATACCCTGGGCTGTAGGGATGTTTTCCTGTAAGCTTTGTGCCGCATAATCCCAGTCGTGTGGGTAAACATTATTATACCAATCGGGGTGGCTTGATAGTTTTCGTCTCCAGTTATATTTGGTGGAATTGTTACCCCCGTTTTCACGGAACATCCGGATACCCAGATCACGCAAACGCTGCCACTCACTTGCACTTACCGGATGATTTTCAGCATCAGATAAGTTATTGTTCTTTCCATATATGTATGGTGAGATGGGCTTTTTCGCTGATGCTGCATTAATATTGATGGTAACAATCTCCTGGGCGAAACTGTTCAAACTCAGGAGAATAAAACATAAATATCTCATTGGATAAAAAAGTTTTAGCACATTTATTTTATTTAGCAGTTTCAAAGTTAAACCGGTGCCTCTTATTGAACCCATAAAACTTATTATTTACTTCACTCCCCCCCAAGGAGGGGGTACCTATTCCCCTTCCCACTTCAGGGAAGGGGTGAAGTTATAAATTACATTTTGCATATTTTCACAATAAGTAAGCGTTCATTTTATTTTTCCTTTGCAAAGGTACGCAGTAACTCTCGTGTCTTTAAGCCTGACTCTTTTAAATCAGAATCTTTCCAGTTTCCCTCAGAGCTTGCGCCTGGATATAACATGGAGCAGGTTTCATTTTTATCTGTTATTGACCAGCTTACCCAGCTTATCTGGTTTTTTCTCATCCAGTCGATCCAGGTGTTCCATTCCTGGTAATTGATGGGACCATCTCCGTTTGCTGACATACCTGCTGATTCTGAAACAAAGAGAGGAATTCCCTTTTCCATGGCATAATCTCCCCTGTCCCGCAATGATTGTCCATGAGTTGCTGCATAGAAGTGAAGCGTATACATAAGGTTTTGATAACCTGTGATGGGGTCATCGGCAACAATGTGGATATCCTGATCCCAGTGAGGGCTGCCGACAAGGATGACATTATCGGGGTCGAATTCCCGGATCACTTTGATCACTTCAATTGAATATGATTTTATCTCTTCCCATGGATCTCTTACAGGCTCATTGAAGATCTCGTAAATAATATGCGGATACTTCCCGTATTTTTCAGCCATTTCTGCAAAAAAAGTTTTGGCTGCTTCGAGCTGAATTCCATGACTGTGCCAGTCGATGATGACGTAGATATCATTCTCCAGGGCACCGTCGATGACAGCCTCAATTGTTTCTTTCGACCATTCGGGTGAATCCAGGTATCCTCTATCAGGTTCGACAGCCATGGCAGCTCTGACCACAGAGCATGCCCAGTCGCCGGCCAGCCAACTAACCGTTTCCTTATTATAAAACCGGGGCCACCAGTTATGCCATCCGTAACTGACCCCCTGAAGCATGATCGTATTCCCGTGCTGATCAATAAGTTTTGTTCCCTCCACCGACAGGTTACCATGTTCTTTGACCGGTTGTGCCTGTGATAAGGTTATTGAAAAAGAAAAAAGCACTATCAGTGCAAGTATTTTTTTTTGTTTCATTTTCATTTTGATTTTTATATTATAAAGGTTCAATCCACATATTTTGTGCAGGTGTGTTATAATTTACAAAACAGTATAGAATAGTCATCCTGAAACAAGTTCAGGATGACATAGAACCAGATTACGATACAATTCCATGCAACTTGACAAGACATTTTTAAGCTAATTTAAAATTATCTTCCTGGTATAAACCTGTTGGTCAGTTACAGCTTGAATAATACAGATACCTGAAGGTATTCCGAAAGCCGGTATTGTCCCACTATTCCCGGGATTATTTATTGAATAAATCACAGAACCATCAATATTATAAACCTGGATCAATCTGAGGGATTTATCGTGTTTTATCTTAAAAACAAGTTCCCGGTTTTGATTTTGAAAAACAGTCAATGTCATAT
>CAZRHW010000089.1:0-7435 GCA_964599785.1 uncultured Bacteroides sp.
TTCGATAATTCACCCAGGTTTAAACCTGCATGAGCTTTTTCCAGTCCCAGTAAATCCCTGAAGGCTTTGTTCACCAGGTGAATTTTACCATTCAGGTCTATAGAAAGGATCCCAACACCTGATTGATCAATTAAACTCCCAAGGTATTGGCTTCTTGTTTCCTTTTCCTTACTGAGAAACTTTATTTTCTCATTGATCGCATTTAAAATCTCATAAAGTGTTCTAAATGAGCGTCCTTTCCTGAAATCACTAAGACGGACTGAAAAATCATCGGCCAGTATAGAAGCAAAAAAATTTGCGAGATTCCTGTTCAACCTGTCGATGTACATAAAAAGTTCCGCAAGCATAAGTATAATAAGGATCCCCGTATAGGCTGATCTGAGATAATGACCACCAACAAGCCAGTACGTCAGTAATACCAGGACTGCCAGAAGCAGGATGATCCTGATAATAATATTAATCCGGAAATTATGATAAACCATATTTTTCCATTCTTCGGTACAAAGATCCACGGGTTAATCCCAGCTCAACGGCTGCTTTGGATACATTACCCCCATATTTTTTCAGACAATTGTCAATCGCCCATTTTTCAAGATTATCCAGATTATAATCATCACGAACGGATACAGAAGGGTCTTCTGAAACCAAAAACTGAAAATCAGCAGCCCGGAGTGTATGGCCATCACTCATAATGACAGCACGCTCGATAGCATGCCCCAGCTCCCTGATATTTCCCGGCCATTCGTAGCGCTGCAATTTCCTGATCACATCATCAGGAAGCTTAATCTTTTCTTTCCGGTATTTCCTGCCAAAAATTAATAGATAATAATTCGCAAGCAAGGGAATATCCTCATATCTTTCCCGTAAAGGTGGAATTTCAATTTCTACTGTATTTATCCTGTATAGAAGATCCTGTCTGAATGTACCCTCAGCAACCATTTGTTTCAGTGACTGGTTTGTTGCACAGATCAGCCGGATATCCACTTCAATGGAACGGTTGCTGCCCACCCTGTAAACCTTTCTGTTCTGTAAGGCTGATAACAATTTTGATTGCAATGGTATGGTCAGATTCCCGATCTCATCAAGGAACAATGTCCCTCCTGATGCAGCTTCAAACCTCCCCACCCTGTCTTTAGTGGCATCGGTATAAGCTCCTTTCTCATGCCCGAATAATTCACTTTCAAATAATGTTTCTGAAAGTGAACCAAGATCAACATTCACAAATACCTCTTCCCTCCTGGCTGAATTTCGATGTATTTCCCTGGCTATCAATTCTTTACCTGTACCATTTTCGCCAAGGATCAATATATTGACATCTGTTCCTGCCACCTTGCCAATATCATTGATCACTTTATTTAATGCCGGAGAATTACCGATAATATCGGAATATTGATGATCTATGGCTGAACTTAAAACAGATTTTTGTAATTGCAGTTGATATACTTTCTTTTTCGATTGGCTCAATTTATATGCAGCAGAAACCGTGCTGAGTAACTTTTCATTCTGCCATGGTTTAACAATAAAATCAATGGCTCCGAGTTTCATTGCCCGTACAGCAATATTTACATCACCATAAGCAGTAATTATTATAATATTCAGAGAAGGATCATCACCGAGCATTTTGTCAAGCCATTTCATGCCTTCTTCACCGGAAGTATCACCCGGCTTGAAATTCATATCCAGCAGGATGACATCCCATGAGCCGGAACCAAGCTCAGAGGGAATTTGTGCAGGATCTTTTAATGTACGTATTGCACTATAATGTTGTTCCAGAAGTGTGGTCGCTGAAAGCAGAATATAGGGATCATCATCAATGATCAGTATATTTCCTTTATTCATATTACAATATTACAAAATTGTCCAAAAATGGACAATTATTCGTCCATGTTTGGACATTAATAATATTTTTTCTTTCGTATATAATTGATATTCTTTGCTTTACTATGATTGGTATATAGTTTGATAATTATGAGTAAACGTAATTTGCAATTGATTTAACAAGGAAATTATTTTTAATTTTTTAAAAAAAAGTTCGGGTTATATCACAATTAAAATTTATAATATGTTTCGTAATATCCTTAAAACAACGGTCAGGACCCTTTTCAGAAATAAGATATATTCTGTCATTAATCTGCTGGGTTTGTCAATAGGCGTAACCTGTTCATTACTTATACTCATCTGGATATGGAAAGAATTAACTTTCGACAGGTTCCATGAAAATCTGAAAAGTATATTTCTTGTTCAGCAAACATTGGACCTGGGAACCGGAGATTATACCACAGACCGGAGTGGTGGTGCTTATGCACAGGCTTTAAAAGAAGGTTTTCCTGAAGTAATGGATGCTGTAAGAGTAAAAGCGGCCGGAGAACTTTTATTAGCATATTATCCGCATATGATTGACAGCAGTGTTCATCAATCCCCCCTTGATGAAAAAAAATTCATCGAGGACCTGGTAGTTGCCACAGACTCTAATTTCTTTCAAATATTCACTTTCCCATTAATTAAAGGGGATCCTCAAAGTGCACTTAAAGATCCCTATTCCATTGTTCTTACAAAAAAGATGGCAGAAAAATACTTTGGAGAAGAAGATCCGATGGATCAGATTATTCAGATTAACCGGAAATATGATTTCAAAGTAACCGGTATTGCAGATGAATTCCCTGAAAATTCCACTATTAACTTCGAATTCCTGGTACCTTTTACATTCCTTTCCGAATTGGGATTTAAAATTGATAATTATCCCGGAAATCCTTTTTTTACATTCCTGCTTTTAAAGGATCCGGATACTTATAAAGAACTCAGTGATCAATTACCAGGATTCTTTTCAGATCGTATGGACTCCGAAATTAAATCGGTCCAGAAGTTACTACCTTTTTCCAGGATGCGTTTCTTTGGGGAAGGACGCGGCTTCTATGCAGTACTTATATTATCAATACTGGCCTTCCTGATCCTGATCATAGCCTGTATCAACTTCATGAACCTTTCCACAGCCAGGTTTTTAACAAGAACGAAGGAAGTGGGTATCAGGAAAGTTGTGGGCGCATCTCGCCGCCAGTTGATCAGGCAGTTTATCGGGGAGACTATGATCATGTCTTTTCTTGCTATCAATATTGCTGTCCTGGCCGCAGATATTATTTTGCCTTCTTTTAATAAGCTGCTAAAAACTGAATTAACATTAAACCTGACAAATCCTGTCTTTTTCATCCTTCTGATCCTTCTTATGCTCATAACAGGATTGATTGCCGGGAGTTATCCTGCATTTTTCCTCTCATCCTTCAAACCCGTTGATGTTTTAAGAAAAACTATGATTACAGGTTCAAGAGGAGGCTTGCTGAGAAAAATACTTGTTGTTGTCCAGTTTACCTTTTCCATCGGTTTTATAATTGCCACAATTGTTGTTTTTCTTCAATTTAATTATTTACAATCCTCCAATCTCGGAGTGAACCGTGAGAATATCATTTATCTGCCTGTCAGAGGTGAACTGGAAAATAACTTTGACCGTTTCAGGCATGATTTATTGGCCAATCCGGACATTATTTCAGTTACATCCGGATCCCATGTTCCTGTATTCGTCGATCAGGGGGAAGTCGAATGGGGATTAAAGGCAGAAGATATCAACGATATTGCCCGGATATTATGGGTTAGTTATGATTTTCAGAAAACTTTCGATATTAAACTGACAGAAGGCAGATTCTATTCTACAGAATATCCAACCGACAGTGTTGATAAAATTATTGTGAATGAGGCTGTTATCAGGAAACTTGATCTGGAGGAACCTGTCGGTAAAACATTTTATTTATATAAAGAGCCTTACACCATTATTGGTGTGGTAGAAGATTTTATTTCATTCCCTGTAAAACTGGGAGGAGAGAATTTAATCCTGCCTTTTGATAAGGTGGGGAATTATATTTTTATTAAAACGACTAAAATAAATCAGCCTGCTACACTTAATTATATTGAAGCAGCACATGAGAAATTCAATCCCTACTACCCTTTCATATATTTTCATATGGATGAATATCTTGATCCCATTTCAGGCGGGATGAATATAGCAAGCAGACTTATCCTGGGCTTTACATTTTTCGGCATATTTATTTCCTGTCTGGGCCTTTTTGGACTTTCCACGTTCATGATTGAACAAAAAACAAAAGAAATCGGGATCAGAAAGGCAATGGGTGCCAGTAATAAACGAATATTATTAGTTGTAAATACAGAATTTTTGAAGCTTGTTATCATTGCATATATCATCTCAACTCCGTTATCCATTTTGTTAACAAAAGTAATGCTAAAAGAATTTTCCGCAAGGCCTGAAGTAGGATCAAATCTTTACATCTATACAGGCATATTGGTCTTAGCCATATCGTTCTTAACCATTTTATACCAGACGCTGCATGCGGCAAGACGCAATCCGGCAGAGAGTCTGAGGTATGAATGAAGAAGCAGGGAGCTGGGAGCTGGGAGCTGGGAGCTGGAGCTGGAGCTGGAGCTGGGAGCCCATACCGAACCGTACGTTCGGGCGAGGGAGCTGGGAGCTGAGAGTTGGGAGCTGGAGCTGGAGCTGGGAGCTGAGAGCTGGGAGTCCCGATAACTTACCCTATAGGGGAGTGAAGTGGTAAATCAGCTTGTGTGAGAAAATGATGTGAGACCACTCATACGATGACATGAAGTCATCGTATGAGTTGATATAATCTAAGATTGAAACAAGTCATCCCAACGACCGGAGGGAGGAGGGAACCCGATGATCATAAAATCCATCTGATATTTAGATCATGACGAAAACTGCAAAACTCTGAGGCAAACGGATAAAACCTGACGACCGGTCTATCAGAAAAATCCGGAGAGATTTCTCAGTCGCTTCGCTCCTTCGGAATGACTTGATTTTATAAAAGGCGCACAGCTGATTGAGTAGCAACTGAATTAAATATTCGAAACCCAATGATCAGAAACTACATCATTATCGCCCTCAGGAATCTATGGAGACAAAAGCTGTATAGCATACTAAATATTCTGGGTTTGTCGATCGCTTTGGCAGTCAGTATGATAATCCTGAACTATGTTAAAACTGAAATCAGTTATGACAGACACTTCCCTAAAGCTGACCGTATATACAGAATCATTAATAAAACAATTGGTGAAAGAGGTGCCTGGGACTGGGCACCAACTGCGCCTCTCATGGCAGAAGAAATCCGTGAATTTGTACCTGAAATTGAAAAACTTGCCCGGTTTCGAAAGATGGATAATGTGTTAATTGAAAACAGGGCCGATTCAAACAATATTCTCAAATATGAAAATAATCCCGGATTTTTCGTTGACTCGACTGTCTTCGAAATATTTGATATCAGGGTAATAAGCGGAAATCAGGTGACAGCTTTAACCAGATCCGGGTCAATAGTATTGACGCAATCACTGGCCTATAAAATATTTGGTGAGGAAGATCCTGTTGGCAGGGATCTATATATCGATGGTTCTGATCATCCGCTCTCCATTACTGCGGTTATAAATGATTTTCCTGAAACATCACATTTCAGGCTTAGCTTTCTAATCGACTGGCAGACATTTATTTACATGATTAAAATGATGAACCTTGAAGATATTTACAATGCACATGGCTGGGCCGGGGTTTATACCTATGCCCTGTTGGAGAAGAATTCCAGGGCCAGTAACCTTAGAAATAAATTGCTGGATTTCAGAAAAGACTTCTACAGCACATTCATTAATCCCGAGGACATTACCGGAGAGTTTTTTCTTCAGCCTATCACTGATATCCATCTGCGATCCAATCTCGAACAGGAAATGGGGTCTAACGGAAACATAACATATGTACTGGTATTCTCACTCGGAGCCCTGTTTATCCTGATCATTGCCGGTGTTAATTATGTCAATATTGCCTCAGCACGTGCATTTAAAAGAATAAAGGAAATAGGTTTACGCAAAGTCGCAGGGGCAAAAAAGAGCCAGATTATTAACCAGTTCCAGGGTGAATCAGTTTTATCAGCATTGTTTTCAGGCGCATTAGCTGTATTGTTCATCGACCTTATGATTCCTCTGTACAATACCGTAACAGGGAAATCAGTAACAACAGGGGAAATTTTTACTCCCCAACACATAATATTCTTCATCTTTATTACAATCCTTCTTGGAAGTCTTTCCGGATTATATCCTTCCATTTTCGTTTCCAGGTTTAATCCTGTCGAAGCTATCAAAGACTTAAGAAATCCACGTTCTTCTACAAATTTATTACGACAAATACTCGTTATACTTCAATTTTCGGTATCTATATTCATGATCTTCTCAACAATCGTGATCTACCGGCAAATGAAATATTTTAATGAAAAAGACCTTGGTTTTGACAGCTCACAAATTATTATCATAAGACTGAACGGATCATTAAGGACAATGGCAATGAACAATCCCCAAACGTTAAAGGATGAATTGGCTAAATTACCTTTCGTATCAGGTACTGCACTGTCCAGTAATATATTAGGTGAAACATTCAGTGTCGAAGGATTGATACCCGATAACAAACCTGAAGATTCCGATAATCCCTCATTGCGATTTTTTCGTGTTGATAAAGATTTTCTGGACCTTCTAAAAATCAAACTGGTTGACGGAAGGAATTTCAGCCTTCTAAAGGGAGACGAAAGTCAGTTTATACTCAACCAACGTGCAGTTGACATATTGAAACTTGATCATCCGATAGGCATAAAAGCCGCATCATTATTCAGGCAACATGGAGAAATAATCGGCATCACAGAGGATTTTAATTTTGCAAGTCTTCACAACCTGATTGAACCCCTTGTCCTGGAACATAACCTTGATCCCGAATTCCGGAACTTATGGGTGAATTATTTATATGTTAAGCTTATCACTGGTAACCTGACAGATATACTCAGTAATCTGGAAAAACATATTGAGAAGATTGCACCGGGAACAACCTTTAATTACACCTTCTTAGATAATCAATTTGAACAGCTGTATAAGTCCGAAGCCAATCTGAGGGACATCTTCAATGCATTTGCAGCTTTCACCATCTTTATATCCTGCCTTGGACTTTTTGGACTATCAACCTATTCTGTAGAATCAAGAACAAAAGAAATAGGAATCAGGAAAAGTAATGGAGCACATATCCTTGGAATATCAGTGCTGATATCTAAGCAGTACATGGGTTATGTGCTGATCGGATTGATCATTGCATTGCCTGCAGGTTATTTTTATATCAATAACTGGCTACAAAACTTTGCATACCGCATCGAAATTCGCATCTGGGATTTATTTCTGGCAGGTCTGATCGCTCTTATCATTGCCCTCATTTCAGTTAGTTACCAATCCATTCGGGCAGGACTCACAAACCCGGCCAGATCACTGAGGTATGAGTGAAGAAGCTGGGAGCTGGGAGCTGGGAGCTGGGAGCTGGGAGCTGGGAGCTGGGAGCTGG
>CAZRHW010000090.1:0-7420 GCA_964599785.1 uncultured Bacteroides sp.
TCAGCAGTCCGGAGAAGGTTGCTTCTCTTCTGGTACATGCAGGATATCCGCCTGTAATGCTGAAAGTTGAGGAGGAGGATCTGGAATCTTATTTTTTACGTGTCATCAATAAAGAAGGAGGTGTGAAATGAAAGGTTTATTTACGGCTTTCCTGACAGAAGGGTTGAAAGTATGCCGATCCAGAATGCTCTGGGTAACCATTTTGATTTTCTCCTTTATAGCTGTCATGATGGGGTTACTGGTGTTTTTTGCGATGCATCCGGAATTGGTGAAAAACTCGGCTGTGATGAGTGCCAAAGCAACGATCATTGGCCAGGCTGACTGGCCGGCTTATTTTTTATTACTTTACCAGGTTATTGCAATGATAGGATTGATCGGATTTGGATTTGTAGCAAGCTGGATCTTTGGACGCGAATATTCCGACCATACTGTAAAAGACCTTCTGGCATTACCCGTTCATCGTGAACAAATCGTGATAGCGAAGATCATCATCATGGTAATCTGGTCTTTCCTGCTGTCATTAATTTTATTTGTTCTTGCCCTTCTGACCGGACTGGCAGTTCATATTGAAAACTGGTCGGGCGAAACGGCCAGACATGCTTTTTTCATCTTTTCGGGCACCTCAATATTAACCATCCTTATCAGCACCCCGGTGGCTTTTTTTGCCAGCTGGGGCCGTGGATATTTGCTTCCGTTAGGTTATATCATTTTGACAATAATCATTTCTCAATTTATTATCACCGGTATTCCGGGGGCTGCACCTTACATCCCCTGGGCCATTCCGGCAATATATTGCGGTGCTGCCGGACCGGAGAGCTCACATCTGAAGGCTGCCAGTGACATCATCCTTGGTTTGACAAGTATTATTGGATTGGCCGGCACGATAGCCTGGTGGAGATATGCGGATCAGACGTGAGTTTTTGATCTGAAAATGAATTT
Source organism: uncultured Bacteroides sp. (assembly GCA_964599785.1). Taxonomy (GTDB): domain Bacteria; phylum Bacteroidota; class Bacteroidia; order Bacteroidales; family SM23-62; genus LJUQ01. The sequence continues at coordinate 940 of CAZRHW010000090.1, forward strand.
TTCTTTTATTGGGATTATGTCACAACTTCAAAAATCAGTTTTGCTACACTATCATTTCACCCCTCTCCTAAATTCCTGCCTGCCGGCAGGCAGGTGAACGCAGATTCCGCAGAAATCAAATCACTGGTTCAGAGACATCTGCGAAATCTGCGGAATAATCAGCGCATATCTGCGAGAAACCTTTATTGACTTTTTAAACAGCTCCGTAAGAGATGGGGTGAAGTTTTTAATTACCTTTCTTAGGATCTCATAAAAAAGAGTTCATTTTAGTATATAGAAGTTATCAGCTTTACACGAAGCCTTCGGGTAAAAAAAGGTTTTAACACATTCCCAATTAAAAATAATTATCTTACAATTGTTATTTTTGAAATTAATAAAGAAATTCATTCATAATAAATCAGTAAAAAGATTTTAATTAAAGGAGGTGAATCATGGCATTCAAGGCATTATTTCTGGCACATGCTCCCGATGCGGATTATAAAAAGCATTACAGTATTATAGATACGGGCAGGTACCGGCTTTTTACATATGTTGTGAAAAACCAGGATGAGGCAATCGAAGTTTCGAAAGACATCTATAAAAAAGAGGAAATAACGGCAATTTTACTTTGTCCGGGATTTACACATGGTGATGTTTCGGAGCTGGTCCGGGCACTGGAAGGCAAAGTATCTGTAAGTGTGGCACGGGGTGACGGGCCCGGCAATAAAATTTCACAGGCTGTGATACAAAAGGAATTTTATGATAAATAGAAGTAAAAAGGATGTGTAAAAGTGGTCTTATAAAGAACATCAGCGGCAATTTTATTAAACCTGTTTTATCATCGTTATCGGGATACCGGGGATTGTTGTTTGTGTGGTGCCTGTTACCACAAATTATATTTTTTATCCTGGCTGACGGGTCTTTATACGGACAACAGGAATCCGGTTATCCGGCTGTATCATCCCCGGGGTCCATTCAACTTCCGTATGACAGATACATCCATCCGGCAGGCAGGCAGGTCTACTTCGGTCATCATAGTCTTGAGAATCATGCACTTGATGCCGTTCTTTCACCCGATGAACAATGGCTGGTTGTCGAGGAACGTTACAGCATAGTTTTCATCAATACCTTCAGTGAGGAAGTTGTTCATGAGCTTTACCTGGAAGATACGCCGGAATTAAGTTTTGCTATGAACACCTATTCAGGAATATACTGGGATAGCCGTGAAGGGACCGATTATATATGGTTCAGTGCGGTAAGGAAGCCGAACAGGTCATTTGTGATACAGGTAAGGTGGGATGGCAGGAGAGCAGTTATAAACCGTATACTGAGATATCTTCCTGATCGGCGTACAGGTGTAGCGTTGCCCAATGAAATCCTGATCCGGAAAGAATCTGACGGGGCGTATCTTTATGTGATCCTCAATGGCAACAATAAGATCATCAAACAGGAACTGGAGACGGGAGATACAATATGGCTGCAGGAGACCGGTGTGGCTCCTTATGGATTGGCTGAGGCTGATAACAAATTGTATATAACCAACTGGGGAGGGAGACCTCCGGAAGCCGGGGATATGGATATTGCCGGCGTTCCATGGGGACTGGCCCGTGTTGACCCTGAAACAGGGGCTACGCGGGAAGGCAGTGTCACAGTTATTGACCCTGAAACCGGTGTCCTCCTGAAGACGATTGGGGTAGGTCTGCACCCTAATGATATCGTCGTTTCCCGTGATGAAAAATTTATGTATGTTGCCAATGCTAACAGTGATCATGTTAGTGTGATCAGCACAGGAACGGATGACATTGTTGAAACCATCTCAGTGCGGATGTTGCCCGAAAACAATCCCTTTTTTGGAGATTCACCCAACGGGTTAGCTATTTCACCGAATGGTAAGATCCTATATGTAGCCAATGGGATGGACAATGCCATTGCTGTTGTTAAGCTGGGCAGTAAAGCATCTGCAAAGGGGAAGTACCCTGAAAGTTTCATAGAGGGATTTATACCGGCAGGTGCTTATCCTTCGTCGGTTTGTATATCACGTGACAGGCGGATGTTCATCACGAACCTGGAAGGAGAGGGTGCCAGGCTGGCCCTGATACCAAATAATACGGCCACACCGGCCTATAATGTTCACCATATGCTTGCTTCGGTTTCGATCCTGGATATTCCCGGGAAGAAATCGTTGAAAAAATATACGGAAGAAGTCATTGCTCTAAACCAGTTATCACGATTAAAAGGAGTACAGCTCTCTCCGCGGGAGAATATGGAGCCTAAGCCTGTTCCTGAAAGGATCGGCGAGCCTTCCGTCTTCAAACATGTTGTTTATATCATTAAAGAAAACCGTACCTACGACCAGGTGCTGGGAGATATGAAGCAGGGGAGGGGAGACAGCTCCCTGTGTATCTATGGTGAACAGGTTACCCCGAATACCCATCGGCTGGCCACTGACTTTTTGCTTATGGATGCCTATCATGTTTCCGGGAAATGTTCGGCCGAAGGCCATCAATGGACCGATGCCGCTATTGTAACGGATTATATTGAGAAAAATGTACGTGCCTGGTTTCGCGGCTATCCACATGTACAAAATGACGCGCTGGTATATGCTCCCACCGGATTTATCTGGGATAACGCAGTACGCAACGGTAAAACAGTAAGGATTTATGGTGAGGCTGCCATACCTTTGTTTGAGATGAGCCTGGGCTGGGAAGATATTTATTCGGGATTCCAACGGGGAGAACCTTTCAATTTTACAAACACCACCACAGTGGCCCCGGTAAGGAATTTGCTCAGCCAGACATACCCGGGATATGATCATCATGCCATTCCGGATGTTCTCAGGGCAGATGCTTTTATCCGGGAATGGAGTGAATATGAAGCCATGGAAGGGGATTCATTGCCTGAACTGATGATTATTGCCCTGCCCAACGATCATACTGCCGGGACACGTCCGGGGTTTCCCACACCAAGGGCACAGGTTGCCGATAATGACCTTGCCCTGGGAAGAATTATCGAAGCTATTTCCCATAGCCGTTTCTGGGAAAATACTGTCATTTTTGTCACCGAGGATGATTCGCAGGATGGATGGGATCATCTGTCAGCCTACCGTACCGTTGGTCTGGTCATCAGTCCCTACTCAAGGCTCCGTCAGACTGTTTCATCATATTATGCCCAGCCTTCAATGATCAGGACCATTGAGCAGATCCTGGGACTGCCACCGATGAATATTCAGGATGCCATTGCTTCGCCGATGTTTGATTGTTTTGCTGCCGTTCCGGACTACACTGCTTATGAATCAGTCCAAAACAGGATCCCGCTTGATGAGATGAATCCATCGCTGACCAGTCTTACCGGGAGGGCGCTCCATTATGCCAGGCAAAGTCTGGACCCCCGGTTTGATCATATTGATGCAGGCAATGATGATATACTCAACCGGATCCTCTGGTTCTCCGCCAGAGGTAAACAACCTTACCCGGCAAGGTATGCCGGAGATGCAGAGGAGGATGACGAAGAATAAACTTTTGAAATGGTTGAAATTAGAGATAACAGATATCTATTATAATAAACAGACAAAAATCACTACTAATTGTGAAATATGAAACTTGAAGAACTGCTGGAATATAATCCGATTTTCCTGGCATTGATCGCGACACTATTTACCTGGGCACTGACTGCCCTTGGTGCTGCGATGGTTTTTTTCTTCAAAAGCATCAATAAGAAAGTCTTAAATGCGATGCTTGGTTTTGCTGCAGGTGTGATGATAGCAGCCAGCTTCTGGTCACTGTTAAAACCTGCCATAGAGATGGAAGAAGCAAGCGGTGGCATAGCATGGGTTCCTGCTTTGGTTGGTTTTCTGGCGGGTGGCGCATTTTTATTCCTGATTGACAGGATCCTGCCCCACTTACATCTGGGACTCTCAACAGACAAGGCAGAGGGAATAAAAACATCATGGGAACGAAGTGTATTATTGATCCTTGCTATTACCCTGCACAACATTCCTGAAGGCCTTGCCGTTGGTGTGGCATTTGGAGCACTGACAGAGAATTCAGATATTGCCGTATTAGGGGGAGCCATTGCCCTGGCAATCGGTATAGGCCTGCAGAATTTCCCCGAAGGGGCTGCTGTCTCCATTCCTTTAAGACGTGAAGGTTTTTCAAGATTTAAAGGATTCTGGTATGGGCAACTATCGGGTATCGTTGAACCTATTGCAGGAGTGCTGGGTGCACTGCTGGTGCTTTTAATAAAACCACTGCTTCCATATGCACTTTCATTCGCCGCCGGAGCAATGATATTTGTGGTGGTAGAGGAACTTATTCCTGAATCACAAATGGGACAGGAAACGGATATGTCGACGGTTGGTGCACTGGCAGGATTTGCAATAATGATGATGCTGGATGTGGCGTTAGGTTGAATTCAATTCCTGATGAAACAATTTACCCGTCTTTTGATATTGTTACTTCCTGCTCAAATATGCATTGCACAAAAAAATGCATCCCTCAACATTAGGTCAGATCAAAACAGCCTCTCCCTGATTAACAGTATTTATATACAAAAGAATGAAAGAAGCCTTCACACATGGATTTTCGAAATTAAAAATATATTCATAAGAGATTTAGATTCAGGCCATTATAAAATAGAATATATTACTTATTTCCTTGATACCATTGTTGAGGATTTACTTGTTGATGAATCTCAAAAACTAAAAATTCCATATCCGGATAAGAACTTTTATCAGTCGACAGAAAACCTGGATACACTCGTGGAAGACTTCCTTATCAGTGATGATGCAGTGCTTAAATTATATATTAAATCAAATATTTATGATCATACTTTTTATCACCAGATTTTGCTCATTTATAAAAATCAGGATTATTATTCGGGATATTATTCATGTCATAATTATGGCCCCGACCGCAGCAATGGTCTGAATGATACTACAGCTCATTTTGATTTATCCGGAAATCATGTAAAAGGTATCATTGAATTCCTGTATCTCAACCAGTTCTCAACCAATCCGAACGCTTTTATTAACTGCAACCATTTCAGTGAAGTATATGTTATGAATAAAAAAAAGTATTTCTATTTTAATTTTTGTGAGGATGAACTTGAAAAGACTTTTAATTTAGTCAGTGAATTTTGATTTTTTTTAATGACCAGGGCCATCATATTTGCTATTTTAATCCTGACTTTAATTTTCAAAAGAAATCAAGAAGTCCTGTCACAATCCCAGGAAGTAAATGATTTTTATTTTTCCGGGATCAGTAAACCCTATTTACTTTCAAACCATCCTTTGGGGATGTTTATTTCAAGGATAGATCACAATTTCAATATTCATCCCCCGGAAAAAGTACAGTTACATATTGGTATACACAACGGAAACGTCTGGCAGCCCCTTGTTCATGCTTATATACCGCTGGAACAATCAACGAGGACAATGATGGAAAAGTACATCTGGTACAGTCGTGAAGCATATTTTGATGCATCGACCATGCCCTCTGACAGTCTGCAATATCATGCTGATGCGGTGATCAGGGCTTTTCCTGCCGATATCAGATTCAGGTTATCGGAGCGTCATGAGTTAAGTCTCCGTATACGTTCCTTTCTTATTACCAGGGGGGAAATACCGTTTTCTACCATAACCAGTGACCGGTTTCTGGAATGGTTTCATAGTAATATTGCGGGAGGTGAAGATCCATTTGCTAGGAAATATTACGGTTATAACAAGGCCAATATAAGTTATACTGACGAGGATGGCGAATCGATGGAGTTAAAATCAGGAGATTTTCTGCTTCCGGGCATAGAAACACACTATTATTTTTATCCTCAGTTCAATATGGCAAATGCGGCAAATTTCTTTATGAATTTCGGAGTTCATACAGGGATTAATTTTTCCAGGTATAACCATTCGATAGATCTGGGAATTTCTTCTGCTGCCATGAAAAATTTCTCCTTTCAAAATCGACAAAGACTCACGTTAGGATTCGGGTTTGGTTTGTTAAAACAGGGTATCCTGACATACGGGGATCGTGTCGACATGATAAACAATAATTTTTTATACAGTTTTGAAGGAGAAATAACCTTTCTTAAACAGATAAAAGAGGATGCGTACTATTCAATCGGCCTGAATTATTATTATCAGAATCCCTATAAGAGAAGGGAAGAATTTAAATATATCGTGCTTACCGGAAACAGGGTAACAACTCACTGGCATTATGCCATGACGCATCTATATACATCACTGCAATCGTGGAGTCTGATATTCAGTTATACCAGAGAACGGACCATTTTGGTTTATATCAGGGAAGATCTCAAGGTGAACAATGCGCCGGATATTCAGACGGGGATAGAAATTCAGTTTCCATTTTAATGTTCCGGCTAAGCCGGGCTCCACAGGAATCGCCAAAGAATGGAACAAATTCTTCTATGAAAATTTTCTTAGAAATCTTGTTAGGGGTGTTTAAAAAGTCCTTTAATTTCATTTCTCGCAGATTAACGCAGATTTAAC
>CAZRHW010000091.1:0-7411 GCA_964599785.1 uncultured Bacteroides sp.
CAAATGGAACAGTTATGTTATTGATGATATGTGGTATACAGATACTACCGGTGGATGGCAGGATTTTAGTGTCAGGGTTGTGGTTGAAGATATCGATGGTGATGGCGAGACTGACGTGGTTTTTTCTCAATCTGAGAAACCTGATTATGCAATTACGTGGTATAAATCTACCAATCCGTCAGGTGGTGAAGGATCATGGGTTAAACATGAAGTTGGTGTGGTGCATTACTGTCATTCGCTTGAAGTTGCTGATTTTGACCTGGATGGTGATATGGATATCGTTGCAGGTACTTTATCAAGACTTGATGATCCGGAACTGGTTCTTTTCCTGAACCTTGATGAATCCGGTACTACATGGGCCAGGTCCCGGATTGATACATTGCCCGTTTATAAAATTGCTGTCGGAGATATTGATAATGACGGGGATATTGATATCACCAGCAGCTACAACTGGGAAACACCACCCCTGCGGCTGTGGAGAAATATTATTATAGATAACAGGCATAAGGAATGATGAAGGATGAAGGATGAATGATGAGGGATTGGAATAATGGAATGGTGGGAAAGTGGTTAATTGGTAAATTGGTATATTGGTATATTAGTGTGTGTGCGCAAAGGGGTGTGGGTATAGGTGAATTGGTATATTGGTAAATCGGTGAATTGGTATATTGGTAAATTGGTAAATTGGTATATTGGTATGTGTGGGCTAAGGGGAGTGGGTATAGGTGAATTGGTAAACTGGAATAGTCTGCAGAACTTTTGTTCCCTGAACTAAATCCAACATGATCCAACCCAACACCCCTACACACGAATATACGAATATACTAATATACTAATTTACTAATTTACTAATCCACCATTTGACCAATTCACACAATTACAGTCAGATTACTTATAGTCTGATATAAAAATGAAGTTTTATTTAAATAATTGTTAATAAAACCATATTAATACTTTTGGGTTATTAATTTTATTGAATATATTTGCGCCAGACGATCATAAATTAATGAAAATAATATTGCATATCAGGCTTACAAATTATGTGCTTAGTTTAAAGGATCCGGGCTGAGAATGGTATGCTTATGCTGATAAAATAAGGAAGCCGTTCTCGGAAAAGCAGGGAACGGCTTCCTTCATTAATAGGGGAGTAGAAAATAATGATCACCAGACCAGGTAATGATGGTTTATACCGGCCGGAGTTTGAACATGACAACTGCGGAATAGGCTTTGTAACCCATATCAAAGGTAAGAAGTCACACAGCATCATACAGATGGGTTTGGAAGTTCTGGTGAATTTAACTCACCGTGGAGCTGAAGGTGCGGATGCCAAAACCGGCGACGGAGCCGGGATACTGCTTCAGATCCCCCGTGATTTCTACCTGATACAGGGTTACCAGTTACCTCCCGAAGGGCAGTTTGGGACTGGCATTATATTCCTTCCTAAAAAGGAGGAGGAAGCCAGGGAATGCCTGAAGGTGCTTGAAAATATAATCCTGGAGGAAGGGGTGGAAATAATTGGTTATCGTGATCTGCCAAGAAATTCTGAAGTACTGGGTGAGATCAGCAGGGCGGCAGAGCCCGCAATGACTCAGATACTGGTAGGTGCTGACCTTGAGCAGCTCGAACTGGAAAGAAAATTATATGTCATAAGAAAAAGAGTTGAGAAGAGGATAAGGGAATCGGGGTGTACTCAAAAGTCCTTATTTTATATACCCAGTTTATCAACCCGGGTTCTTGTCTATAAGGGTATGTTGATGTCTGAACAGCTGGTCGATTATTATGCCGACCTTACCGATAGCCGGTTGACCAGCGCGATTGCACTGGTGCATTCCCGGTTCAGTACAAATACTTTTCCTTCCTGGGATCTGGCCCAGCCTTTCCGTCTGCTTGCCCATAACGGGGAGATCAATACGATAAAAGGGAACCGTAACTGGATGACTGCCAGGGAATCCATTTTGCAATCGCATTATCTTGGTGAAGACCTTCAGAAAATATATCCCATTATTGAGCCTGATAAATCAGATTCAGCTTCTCTGGACAATGTGCTGGAGTTCATGTATCTTACCGGCAAATCCCTGCCCCATGCCATTGCCATTCTGGTACCTGAATCGTGGAACACCAAGAATCCTATTTCTGATGAGTTGAGGGCTTTTTATGAATATCATTCAACGTTTCTCGAACCCTGGGACGGTCCCGCATCTTTCCTGTTTTCCGATGGAAGGTATATTGGAGGTACCCTTGACCGGAACGGTCTTCGTCCTTCACGGTACCTGGTTACCAAAAATGATATTGTTGTGATGGGATCTGAAACCGGGGTTCAGAATTTTTCTGCCGGGGATATCATTGAAAAGGGAAGGCTCAGACCCGGGAAAATGCTGCTTATTGATACAAAGGAGGGTAAAATATACTATGACGAGGAGTTGAAGCGGGAGCTTGCCGGTCATAATCCTTACAGGGAATGGCTTACGCAAAACAGGGTTAATCTTGAAAGCATTGAAGTCGGAAGAACTATTTCTCCTGACCTGGGGACGGATTATAATTGTTTGCTCCAATCTTTTGGTTATAGCAAGGAAGATATTGACATGATCATAGCAACGATGGCTGAAAAAGGTCAGGAGCCTGTTGGTTCTATGGGAAATGATACGCCGCTGGCAGTATTGAGCACCAAACCACAGAGGCTCTTTAACTATTTTAAGCAGCTCTTCGCGCAGGTTACAAATCCGGCCATTGATCCGATACGGGAGGAACTTGTCATGAGTCTTACCGGATATATCGGGTCATTTCAGCAGAACCTGCTGAACGAGGGTCCGGACCATTGCAAAATGATCAGGTTGTCTGTCCCTGTTGTTAACAACACTTATTTTCAGGTTATAAAGAACTTCAGCTATAAGGGATTCTCTGATGTTATTTTGCCCATGCTGTTCCCGGTAAATGAAGGAGAAGAAGCGCTTGAAAAAGCTGTTAGCAGGCTTTGTACAGATGCTGAAAAAGCGGTTGATGATGGAAAGAATTATATCATTCTCTCCGACAGGGGTGTAAACAAGGAGATGGCACCAGTGCCATCTTTGCTGGCTGTTTCAGCTGTTCACCATCACCTGATCAAAAAAAGGAAAAGAATGCAGATCGATATCGTTGTGGAAACAGGAGAACCGCGTGAAGTTCATCATTTTGCCCTTCTTTTCAGTTATGGAGCCAGTGTTATCAATCCTTACCTTGCTTTTGCCGTTATTGAAAGACTGGTAAAAGAGAAGATGATCCAGCTCGATTACCAGAAGGCCGAGGAGAATTATATGAAAGCTATCAATAAAGGACTTTTAAAGATCCTTTCGAAAATGGGGATCAGTACATTGAGATCCTACAGGTCTGCCCAGATATTTGAAGCTGTTGGGATTAATGAAGAGGTTATTCATAAATATTTTGAAGGAACCGTATCGCGAATCGGCGGTTTAAGATTAAAGGAAATTGCGAAGGAAGCTCTGATACCTCATGAAGAAGCATATTCTGTTGATTGTACAGACAGGCTTATCAGGAGTTCAGGGTTATATTATTTCAGGATGAAAGGGGAACAACACGCCTGGAACCCTGAAACCATCACACTTCTTCAAACGGCTGTCAGGACCAATGATCATGAGAAATATAAGGAATTCAGCAGGAGGGTCATCGAAGAAAACCGGAAACCTTTATTTATCAGGGGGTATTTCCGGTTAAAGAAGAGTCCGATACCGCTTGACAGGATCGAACCCGTTGAAAAAATATTCAGAAGATTTGTGACAGGGGCTATGTCTTTCGGCTCAATCAGTAAAGAAGCACACGAGTCACTTGCGATTGCGATGAACAGGATCCATGGAAGGAGCAATACCGGTGAGGGGGGAGAGGACCCCGAACGTTTCAAACCACGGGATGATGGTACCAATGCACGCAGTGCAATCAAACAAATTGCTTCAGGTAGATTCGGGGTAACTGCTAATTATCTTGTCAATGCAGATGAGATACAGATCAAGATAGCCCAGGGTGCGAAGCCGGGAGAAGGCGGACAATTGCCCGGACACAAAGTGGATAAAATTATTGCAAAGACACGATATGCTATTCCGGGAATCACACTTATATCACCACCGCCACATCATGATATCTATTCAATCGAGGACCTGGCACAACTCATCTTCGACCTTAAAAATGTCAATCCCTCAGCAAAAGTCAGTGTGAAACTGGTTGCTGCTTCCGGTGTTGGAACGATTGCTGCAGGTGTTGCCAAGGCTGGTGCAGATATTATTACGATCAGCGGCATGGAAGGAGGGACCGGCGCATCTCCGGCCAGTTCCATCAAGCATGCAGGCCTTCCGCTTGAGCTTGGATTATCGGAAACACAACAGGTACTGGTTGGGAACAACCTCCGTAAAAATGTGGTCCTTCAGACGGATGGACAAATGAAAACTGGGATGGATGTGATCATGGCAGGTCTGCTGGGTGCCGAAGAATTTGGATTTGCCACCGCTGCACTGATCACCCTGGGATGTATTATGATGAGAAAATGCCACCTGAATACCTGCCCGGTGGGTGTAGCCACACAGGATCCTGTACTAAGGGAAAAATTTAACGGAAAGCCGGATTACCTGGTTAATTATTTTACTTTTATCGCTGAGGAGATCAGGGAACTGCTTGCAGATCTGGGTTTTGAGAAGTTCGATGATATCATAGGCAGGCGTGATCTTCTTTCTGTCACAGACGAAATAAATCATTGGAAAGCAAAAACTGTCGATGTCAGTTCAATTCTATCTATACCTGCTGAGGCTTCGGTGTACGAAAAGCGGTTTATAACTTCCAGGCCATCCAAGATCGATAAGGTAATGGACCGGGAGTTAATGGAACTGTGCGCACCGGCACTGGATTATAAAGAACAGGTGGCGTTTGAGAGGGTGATAAAAAATACCGACAGGGCTACGGGAACAATGCTCTCAGGCCGGATTGCCGAAAAATATGGAAGTAATGGATTGCCTCATGATACCATCCGGTTAACATTCAGAGGATCGGCAGGACAGAGTTTCGGGGCTTTCCTGGCCCACGGGATCACTTTACGTCTGGAAGGTGATGCAAACGATTATCTGGGTAAGGGACTCTCAGGAGGAAAGATAGTTGTTGTTCCTCCACAGGGATCGGTATTTTCAGCAGAGCAAAATGTCATCATCGGGAATACCATCCTTTATGGAGCTACAAGCGGAGAGATATATATTCGCGGTGTGGCAGGGGAAAGATTTTGTGTCAGAAACAGTGGTGCCATTGCCGTGGTGGAAGGTGCGGGTGATCACTGTTGTGAATATATGACCGGAGGCAGGGCAGTGATCCTGGGTGAAACAGGCCGTAACTTTGCTGCCGGGATGAGCGGTGGAATAGCATATGTATTTAATGAAAAGGGAAATTTTGACTATTTCTGCAATATGGGTATGGTAGAACTTTCACTGGTCGAAGATCTTTCGGATTCACGGGAATTGAAAGAACTGATCATAAAACATCTGGATTATACCGGCAGCACACGTGCAAAAGATATTCTTGAGAACTGGGACCAGCGCCTTCATAAATTCATCAAAGTGACGCCTTATGAGTATATGAAAGTCCTGGAGGAAGAAAAACTGGAATTCCTGAAGAAAAAGATAGAAGAAGTTGAAACCGATCCGGAAATAAGAAGCGATGAGTTTTCTATATAAATATTGATATAGAGGTGTATTAAAACACAAAAAACATCTGAATGTGAAGTTCACAGATGCATCAAAAAAATGCCTTAAATGTCTGAAATACCTGTAAATTATGGGGGATCCTAAAGGATTTTTGACAATACCGAGGAAAGAAGCAGAGAACAGGCCTGTAAATGAAAGGATCTATGATTTCGGTGAGGTCGAACAGACTCTCAATACCGAAGACAGGAAACTTCAGGCATCGCGTTGTATGGATTGTGGTGTTCCTTTCTGTCATTGGGCTTGCCCGGTCATCAATCTCATCCCGGAATGGCAGGATATGGTATATAAAGGTGAATGGAAAAAGGCGAGTGATCTGTTGCATGCAACGAACAATTTCCCTGAAGTCACCGGTCGCATTTGCCCGGCTCCATGTGAAAATGCCTGTGTGTTAACTCTTCATGAAGCTCCCGTTACAATACGTGAAAACGAAGATGCTATCGCATAGATGGCATTCCGGGAAGGTTATATCAGGCCAAATCCTCCAAAGGTAAGAACCGGTAAAAAAGTAGCTGTTATAGGATCAGGACCTGCCGGATTGGCCTGTGCTGATCTGCTCAATAAATGGGGCCATGGCGTGACTGTTTTTGAAAAAGAAGATGCTGCCGGGGGATTATTAAGGTATGGAATACCTGATTTTAAACTGGGTAAAAAGATTATTGACCGTCGTCTTGATCTGTTCATCAGGGAAGGCCTTGAAATCCGGTTGAACTCTGAAATCGGTAAAGATATCGATCCGGAGAAGCTAATACGGGAGTATGATGCTGTTTGCCTCGCTATCGGGGCAGAGGAACCAAGGGATCTGTCCGTCAGTGGCAGAAACCTGGATGGAATTTATTTTGCTATGGATTACCTCAGGCAGCAGAATAAGATTAACAGTGGATTTGAGATACCATATGATTACCTGATTACAGCAAAAGATAAAAATGTTGTTGTCCTGGGAGGAGGGGACACGGGTTCGGATTGTGTTGGCACTGCCATTCGCCAGGGAGCAAGAAAAGTAACACAGATCGAGATACTGCCGGAACCGGACAGGATTAGGAGTTATTACAATCCATCCTGGCCATTTGTACCTAAAATCCTGAAGACGAGCTCTTCACATGAAGAAGGATGCGAACGCAGATGGAGTTTGTCAACCCGGAGATTCCTTGGTGATCAGCAGCTTGTCACAGGCCTGGAAATTATCCGGGTAGCATGGGAATTGAATGAAAAAGAGCAATATGTTATGCAGGAAATTCCGGGAACAATGGAGATCATGAAGGCAGACCTGATTCTCCTGGCATTGGGCTTTCTGCATCCCAGGCACAGCGGACTTGTTAATAAACTCGGTCTCGAATTCGACAGCAGAAAGAATATTAAAGTAAATCCTGATCATCTAACCAGCAATCCTAAAGTTTTTGCCTGTGGAGATGCAAAAGACGGAGCATCACTAGTGGTAAAAGCTATCTATTCAGGGAGACAGGCGGCTGAGTCGATTGATAGATACTTAAGGGAAACCAGTAACCTGTAACTTGTAACCTGTAACTTGTAACCTGTAACTTGTAACCTGTAACTTGTAACCTGTAACCTGTAACCTGTAACTTGTAACCTGTAACTTGTATTCTTCCTTAGCCTCAGCCTTTGCCTCAGCCTTCCTTTAACCGACAACTATTTATTTTTTCCAACCTTCCTGTATTCAGTACAAT
>CAZRHW010000092.1:0-1476 GCA_964599785.1 uncultured Bacteroides sp.
CCATATAATTGATGGAGAGTGATTTTACCGGAAGGATGATACCGCTATCTTCCCATTGTCTATAGGTAAAACCCAGAGTACGAAGCATTTCTGTCCGGCCGACCTCAAAATAAAGGGCATAGTTGGCATAATAAGCGTAACCCATGCGATCAGTTTCACCATACCTGACCCTGATATTTGTTTCAGTCTTGTACATCTTAACTGTTATTTAACGCATTGTGCAATTAAGTTGACGACATAGATAATTAATAATTTTCAGAGCCACGGCGCGGCTCTGAAAAAACAATTATTAATAAATTACTTCATAAAATCAATCAGCCAACGGATTGTTGCATTATTTATTTAAACGGAGAATCCGGTTCTTTAGCCATTTCGTTGTATACGAGCTTATCAAAAAGACGTGGAAAAATTCTGTTCAGGGGCACAAACAATTTGCTTCGCCAGGGTAATAACAGGGTTCTTTTTCTCCGGATAGTTGCCCTGACAATCTTCCTTGCTACATATTCGGGAGAGCTCAGTTTTTTTTCCACAAGAGGTGATTTTCCCTGTGGATTCCCATCCGGTCCAAGGGCACTTTTACGAATATTTGAATTGATGAACCATGGCCCCACAATCATGACGTGCAGGCCTTTTTTCATGTTCTCAATCCTGAGGGTCTCAAGAAAACCGATGAGTGCAAATTTTGAGGCAGAATACCCGGTTCTGCCCGGGAGTCCTTTAAAACCGGCAATAGATGAAATACCGATAACGGATCCCTGACTCTTCAGAAGATGTGGAAGTGCATATTTTGTACAGTATACCATACCCCAAAAATTAACATCCATCACATGTCTGATGACTGTCAGGTTAAGGTCGGAGAACAAAGCACGCATGGATATCCCTGCATTGTTCACAAGGATATCAATCCGGCCATATTTTTCTACGGTTTCATTAATCAGATTTTTACAATCCTCCTCCTCTGTCACATCTGCATACACCGTGAAAATGTGATAGCCTGAAGAATCAAATGTTTCTGCGATACCGGGCAGTTTTTCTTTTTCAATCGAGGCAATAACCGTGTAAGCACCGTGTGAGGCAAATTCCCTTGCTGTTGCAAGACCGATACCGGATGTTGCGCCTGTCACGATCACCACCTTACCGGATAACGGAGAAGAAATCATATTGCTTAAGTTTGAAAATGAAATATAAATATAAAGCTTTTATAGATAGTTGCCCCGGGACTTCACTGAATCAATTTATAAATCTTTAAACAGGTATTATCATTTTACAGTACAACATGATAATAGATTGATAAATAAAAACTTAATATTTCCTGCAAAACATCATTCTTAAAATCTTGATAAAAACTTTTGGAAAACAATTATTAGGTGTTAAATTTGCACCCCGAATTATGCGGATGAATCCGTAGCTCAGATGGTAGAGCACATCCCTTTTAAGGATGGGGTCCTGGGTTCGAGACCCAGCGGGTTCACTGAA
>CAZRHW010000092.1:1576-7409 GCA_964599785.1 uncultured Bacteroides sp.
ATATGCCCGGCCATTTCTCCAATCCCCGAGATCTCTGCTTCCTTTATCCTGATCGTTTCTGAATACTTCGAATGGTGGAGGTTTTTCAGGAATAACCGGCAAGCCAGGAAGGGAAGGGCAATGACAGGAAAATTTTTAAAAATATTCAGATCCAGCATACCATCAGCCGGATTGGCTTCAGGACAGATATGAACATGATATCCCCACTGGCTGGTGTTTCCAACAGCTATCAGGAAAGCTTTGATATTTTCAGACCTTTGACCTACCCGGATCTCATACTCTTGAGGAGAATACCTGAATAATGTTGCCAGCACACTTATCAGATAGGCGAGAAAACCTCCTTTTGTCAACTGATTATAGCGGTGAGCCACCACTGCATCAAATCCGGTCCCTGCCATATTCAGAAAAGGTATGTCATTTACCAATCCCGTATCAATCGTGGATATATTCAACCTGTTTATGGTTTTAATGGCATTTTTTGGATTTTGAGGGATTTTAAGGCTTCTGGAGAGGCCGTTGCCGGATCCCAGGGGGATGATGCCCAGAATGTTGTTGGAATGGATCAGCAGCCTTCCTACGCTGTTTACCGTGCCATCTCCTCCGGCAGCAATGAAAATCTGATATTTCTTTTTTTTTGATTCAGGAAGCCTGGAAATTTGTTCGGGACTCGCGGAGTAAAGAATATCATAATCGAATTGATCAACATCCAGAAATCTCATAATCAGGTTTACCAGATTTAACCCTGATTTTTTCTCAAGTACCGGATTAATAACGAACAGAATAGTTTTTTTACTGCTTTTTGCAAGCATTACCGCTGGTTAAAGTCCATGAATATACCCTGAAGAAATGCTTTACATGCATTTTTACCGTATGGGTCCTGGGCACCTTCCTCAACAACGAATCTCTCAGTCGGAAAATGATAAACGAAATAAGAAGTATCGGTTACAAAACCACTCCCATTATGAAAGGAATAACTGGCATATGATGGTGTATTCGGATCAAGAATATCCTTACCGAAATCATAATTACCGGATGAAATCCCTAATTGTCCCAGAATAGTTTTTGGCAGGTCGGACTGGGAGCCATAATGATCAATTACCCGTCCTTTTTCAGTCAAGGCGCCACCCAGCCATAACATTGGTATATGAAACCTGCTCCTGTCGTATTCATTAATGTTCCCAAGCCTGTTACCATGATCCGACAGCAGTATGACCAGGGTGTTATCCCACCAGTCGAGAGTGGAAGCATTATTTAGAAATTCTCCCAGATGTTTATCGGTATAATATAACGAATTATAGAATTTTTCAGTTGTTGAATTTCCGGGATATACGGGGTCCATTGGTACATCGAACGGAGAATGGCTCGAGAGGGTCATAAAGACGTGAAAAAAAGGTTCTTCTGCCCGGTTACATTCATCCAGTAACCTTTGAAAAACATACTCATCAGGTACTCCCCATTTACAAATATTAACGGATCCCGGAAATTCATCCTCAGAAATAATTTTCTGAAATCCCCCCATGATGAGGTAGGATTTAATATGGGCAAAGTTGATATTTCCTCCATACAGAAAGGTTGTATTATAACCTATCCCGGAAAGATCCCGGCTGATAAATGGCAATGACTGTGATTTCTTTTCAAAATGGATGATACATGTTCTGGGTAAGGAAGGTATACCGCTCAGGACAGCGGAAATACCTTTATCAGTCAATGTTCCGTTTGCATAAAAGTTCGTGAAAAACAGGCCATCAGGAATAAACCGGCTCAATTCGGGTGTGAGTCCCGGTGTCCCACCCAGCTCTTCGATAACCAGACCACCAAAACTTTCAAGGATAATAATCACAATATTAGGCCTGTTTGTCCGTAAAAGGGATGTTCCACCTGAAGTATCCGGATTCAGGTCAGCAAGGATGGATTTCACTTCCCCCTCGGGTAGCAGATTCAGCTCGAAATCATAGCGCTCTCCCTCACTGAGTGTGTACAACAGATTCCAGACCGGATTGATAGCAGCGTGATTGGCAAACTCATTTTTGTGAAAATATACAGTACCTGTATGAAGCGGGCTGATACTCAATCCTCCGCGAATCGGAAGAATTAATAAACCCGTCACGCAAAGAAATGCTATAAAAGATGCCGGGGAATATTTTAAATCAATAAACCGGGAAGCAACCCATTTTTTATAAAATAAGTACCAGAAGACAAACACAAGCACTGCACAAAACAAAAGCAACAGGATAAATTGACCTGTCTCCAGTGATGCTGTCATCTCAGCAGGTGTACTCACGTAATCGAATATGTTCTTGTCAATCGGAAAACTCCAGTACTGGTAAGTTACCAGATTTGTTACATAAATCAGAATCAATGGAATCAGCATGACCAGCGTATACCATTGAAGGATTTGCCTGGCAATGTTTTTTTTCAGAAAAGAAGTAATTGCAATAACCAGGGTAGGAAGAATAAGGAGATAACCGGTCAGTGACAAATCCATTTTCAAACCTTTCCAGAATATGATCAACTTATCCGGCAGATTGATATCACTGGCCAGATGATGATAAAAGACAATAAATATCAACCTGAAGAATGCCTGTATAACCAGCCAGAAGAAAAAATATTTCAGATAGAAATAGAATCTTTGTTTCATATTGATAATGAATAAACTGTATAAATCAGATCTCCAGAGCGCCTATAAGATCCTTAACCGACTTGATTTTATGCCGTTCACAGTATGCTGTAATTCCTTCAATTATTTTCACTGACACCTGTGGATCTATAAAATTGGCAGTTCCGACCTGGATGGCTGTAGAACCAGCCAGTATGAACTCAATAGCATCCGCAGTATTCATAATACCTCCTATACCGATAACAGGGATATCAACAGCATGAAAAACTTCCCATACCATCCGCAGTGCAACAGGTTTCACAGCAGGACCGGATAATCCACCGGTTATGGTGGCCAGAACGGGTTTTCTTGTTTCATGATCGATGGCCATGGCAAGCAATGTATTGATCAGGGATATTGAATCAGCACCTTCACCTTCCACTGCTTTTGCAAATTCGGTAATCGATGTGACGTTTGGTGATAATTTAACAATCAGAAACTTATGATAAGCCTTCCTGACCTCCCTGGTTACCTGCATGGCGGATGGGCAATGCGTGCCAAAAACCATACCACCCTCCTTTACATTCGGACAGGAGATATTCAGTTCAATGCCAGGAATCTTTTCGAGATCATTCAATTTCTCCGATACTTCAACATATTCTTTTATCGTTGAACCTGAGACATTAACGAATATATTTGTATCATAATGTTTTATCTCCGGGTAAATATGGTTGATAAAATAGTCGACTCCTTTATTCTGAAGTCCGATTGAATTAAGCATTCCTGAAGGAGTTTCTGCCATCCGCGGGGAGGGATTGCCTTCGCGCTTACTTCCTGTTGTAGCTTTCACAAAAATTCCGCCAAGACGGTTTATATCAATGAATTCCTCATATTCCGGTCCATATCCGAAAGTTCCCGAGGCAGTTGATACGGGATTCTTGAACTTCAAACCACCTATATTTACTTCCAGGTCTACCATATCAGTTCCTTTGTATTAAGCACCGGTCCTTCTGTACATATACAGATGTTTCCCCTGACTGTTTTCTGTGTACAGGTCAAACAAGCTCCAAATCCACACGCCATCGTATTTTCAAGGGAAACTTCGCAATTCGTATTTCTTTTTTCAGCCAGGCGGGCAACTGCTTTCATCATCGGAACCGGACCGCACGCATAAATCTGATCGTAATTCCAATTATTATCAGTAATTATCGAATGCTCCGTAACGAGCCCCTTTTCCCCTTGTGACCCATTTTCTGTGGTCATGTATACGGGTCCCAGCAATTCAAATTTATTAAGATCAACCAGGTGCGTATGACTTCTTGCGCCAAACAGGAAAACAGGTTGAATATTATTTTCAATCAGTAATTTCCCAAGGAAAAGTAAGGGAGCCACACCTACCCCGCCACCTATAAGTAAAACTTTTCCGCTTTGAGGGATAGAAAATGAATTGCCAAGTGGATAAATCAGGTTTAAATATTCTCCTTTTGACAGATGTGAAAGTGCACGTGTGCCTTCACCAACAATAAGTATTAAAAGACTGATAGTATTCTGTTTATAATCAACATCATAAATGGAGATTGGACGCCGCAGAAAAGTCCTGGAAGAGTTATCAATTTTTATCTCAACAAATTGCCCCGGTTTTACAGATTGAAGTTTTCGGGGAGCTTTCAGCTCAAGAACAAAATAATCATTGGTAATTTTTCTATTCGTAACTATTTTAAAATCATGAATATACTTCTTCATATGAAATAAATTATAAGCTCAAAACGGGATTGCTTATAAATTGTCGACAAATATATATAAGACTTATTAAAATGAACGGATTTTAAGGCAGAATAATATTAACATTTACCCCGGTTCGATATAACAATTAATTTTAAATAAAAGAATATGAATGATTTATGAATAATTATAGATTATAGGAAGAGTGGAATAATGGAAGGATGGAATAATGGAAGAATGGAACAATGGAAGAGTGGAACAATGGAAGAATGGAACATTGGAATAATAGAATAATGAGTCTTCTCCGAAAAAGGACTTTAAAATGAAACTAATGGGCTAAACCCATAATATCAAGATCTTGGCTAAGGGGGTATGTCACAATTATATTTAACCGCAGAGATCGCAAAGTTCTCTCAACCCTGGCGTATTCTTTGCGCACTCTGCCCTGTGAAATTTGAGGCACGAAAATATTTAACTGGGTTTGCGGTTAATTCTTTTTCAATGTTGTGACACAGCCCCTATTCAGAATCAACAAATTATAGGGCTTTAGCCTAAAGCGATTACTTTTCGCAATAGATTCAATATTCCGGTTTTTAAATTACTACACAGGATATTACACTGTCACTATCTAATTCACATTAACGTTAAGTAAATCATCAGGTTGGATGATATTCCTCAAAGCTTTTATCTTTATAAATAATGATAATTTTCTCAATTTTCTTTTCCTTACCTTTATCCTGTGCTGTACTTTCAGAACTGCCGGAAATCCCCTCAGTATTTTTATGATTATAATATTTTGATTCCTTTTCTTTGTCAATTTCCCTTTCCACTACCGATTCAAATAATTCTGTTTCTCTCTTAGCAGCCTTTTTCAACATTTCACCGACTCCTGTAAGTAACCATTCTGCATTAATCTCAGGAAATTTCAAGAGGATCTTCCTGATAAAATCAAATCCAGGCTTATTCCTTCCACTGAGTACATGTGAAACACTTGAACGCTGCACACCTATTTCATCAGCAAACTGAGATGAAGTTAGTTTATAGTGCTTTAATATTGAATTTACCTTATCATTCATCATTACACAAATGTAAAAATAATATGATTGCCATTTGTAATTTTATTCAAATAATTTGGTTACTTATGTTAATTTAACAATTATTCTATGAATCCTTTGAATAGCCTGATAACTTAAGTTATAACATGGTTTGTTATCCCTTAGTTTATAATATAAAAATCAATTCAATAAATTAAGATTGAATTATAAAATTTGCACTGTATATAACTACTTACAACATAACCTCGGGAATAACGTTATGCCTGCTTTGATATTTGTATAAATGATCTGATTTTTAGCCAAAAAACGCAAAAAACTCTAAATAAATAATTAATTAATATAAATCCTATATATTATTGGTATTCAATTATATATGATATGAAAACATCTGTAATTTAATAAAAATATTACATTTGTAAATTTTCTTTTAAAGAATTGTTTCAAATGTTATGTATTAATA
>CAZRHW010000093.1:0-7408 GCA_964599785.1 uncultured Bacteroides sp.
CCGGGAGAGTAACATCAAATATTGGAATTGCAAGAAGGATAGTAATAATAAAAACAACCAGATAGCAGCTACCCATCAGGAAAATTGTCAGCGATAATTTTCCTAATGGATGTAAGTCTTGAAAAACTCCCTCCCTCATTTTGTTTAAATTGATACTTTTGCCAAAAGTATAAATATTTTTTACTTTGATAAAGATCGGAAATATCAACCCTGGCAAATATCCCCTCCTGTTAGCCCCGATGGAGGATCTGACTGATCCCTCATTCAGGCATATATGTAAATTGTATGGGGTGGATCTGATGTTTACTGAATTTATTTCTTCTGATGGTTTGATCAGAAAAGGAATGAAAAGCCTGAAAAAACTCGATATTAACGAGTTTGAGCGTCCAATCGGTATCCAGTTATATGGCCACGTAACAGCATCAATGATCGAAGCCACCCGTATCGCTGAGAAAGCAAAGCCCGATCTGATTGACCTGAATTTTGGCTGCCCTGTCAGGAAAATTGCCAGAAGGGGTGCCGGGGCTGGAATGCTGAAAGATGTACCGTTGATGGTTAAAATGACAGAAGAAGTAGTAAAGGCAACTTCTCTGCCGGTTACTGTAAAGACCCGTCTTGGCTGGGATGACTCAAGTAAGAATATTGTTGATGTTGCACTCATGTTGCAGGATGCCGGGATCAGGCTTATTACGATTCATGCAAGAACAGCCATACAGTTGTATCGTGGACATGCCGACTGGACTTTGATTGGTGAAGTTAAAAACCATCCACGGATAAATATTCCTGTAATTGGTAACGGTGACGTTGATTCGCCTGAAATGGCAAAAGAGATGTTTGATCAATATGGTGTTGATGGCATTATGATCGGCAGGGCAGTAGTGGGCAGGCCATGGATATTCAGGGACATTAAATATTACCTTGAAACCGGTAAAAAAATGGCTCCTCCAGGAATCGGTGAAAGGGTAAAACTTGCAACATTACATCTTGAAAAATCTCTCGAATATAAAGGAGAAATCCGGGGTATTCTTGAAATGCGAAGACATTTCTCAAATTATTTTAAAGGCCTGCCTGATTTCAGGGAACTAAGATTGAAACTTGTTACTTCAAAAGATGTGAATGAGATCTATGAGCTGCTTGATAATATACTGGAACGGTACAAAGGATTTGATTATTGTTAGGTCATCCTGAACTTGTATCGAGTTATTTCACAGCAATATTTATAATAGAGAATATTAATCCAATTCCCCAATTTTCTTCTTCTCCGGATAATCCGTCGTGTAATGCAATCCCCTGCTTTCTTTCCTGTCCTGTGCCATTTTAATAATCAGGTAACCTACATTGATCATATTTCTCAATTCACATAATTTTTTAGAAAGGGTCGACTTTTTATAAAGTTCCTCCGTTTCCCGGTAGATGATTTCCAGTCTTTGCAGTGCCCTGGTCAACCGTAAATCAGATCTGACGATCCCGACATAATAGCTCATGATCTGCTGCAATTCCTTATAATTCTGTGTAATCAACACCATTTCTTCCGGGTGTGAGGTTCCCTCATAATCCCAGTCAGGGATATTTTCCTGGAATTTAACAGTTTTAATATCCCTGATGGCATCTTCTGCAGCTCTTGCAGCATAGACGATAGCTTCGATGAGTGAATTAGATGCCAGCCGGTTTGCTCCATGAAGACCTGTACTTGAGACCTCTCCGACTGCATAGAGGTTTTTTATCCAGGTGTTCCCATTCATATTTACTTTAATGCCGCCACACATATAATGAGCTGCAGGTATCACCGGGATCATTTCATGTGTAAAATCTATCCCGAGTGACAAACATTTTTCATTTATATTCGGGAAATGTTCTTTCAGTATTTCTGCATCGATATGCTTTGCATCCAGATGCACATATTCATCCCCCCTGATTTTCATTTCATTGTCTATTGCACGTGCCACGATATCTCTTGGGGCCAGGCTGCCCTGGCTATGGTATTTACTCATAAATTCAGCTCCATCGGGGGTACGCAACACAGCACCAAAACCGCGCATGGCTTCAGTAATGAGGAAAGAGGGCCGATCATTGGGATTATAAAGGGACGTCGGGTGAAATTGTACAAATTCCAGGTTCTCGACGATACCCTTAGCACGGTAAACCATTGCAATGCCATCGCCGGTAGCAACCGGTGGATTGGTGGTTGTATGATAAAGATTGCCGACACCACCGGATGCAATGAGGGTATTTTTAGCCAGGATGGTGATCACCTCGTTTGTCTTCAGGTCCAGGATATAAGCACCAAAACAGCGGATGTTATCATAATATCTTTTTACCAGGTGCCCCAGATGATGCTGGGTTATCAGATCAACGGCAAAATGCTCTTCAAGGATTTCAATATTCTTATGTTTCCTTACCTGATCACTCAGAGCCCGCTGGATCTCATATCCGGTATTGTCTTTGTGGTGAAGGATCCGGTGTTCGGAATGACCTCCTTCTCTCGCCAGGTCAAATTCACCGGTTGATTTACGGTCAAATTTTGCACCCCATTTAATTAATTCGTCTATCTGTTTCGGAGCCTCATTGACAACCATCCTGACGACACTTTCATCACATAATCCATCTCCGGCGATCAGTGTATCCTGAATATGTTTCTCATAAGAATCATGTTCATAAATGACCGCTGCAATACCTCCCTGGGCTAACCGTGTGTTCGTTTCTTCAAGGTTTGATTTTGAGATCAGGCAAACCTTCCCGTGATCGGCAACTTTCAGGGCAAAGCTCAAACCTCCAAGCCCGGACCCTATAATAAGGAAATCAACTCTCTTTTTCATTTTAGAACTTTCTGTTACCCTTACAAAGATAGTGTTTATAAAAGATCAAAAGGAATAGGAGAGATAGAATGAGCTGAAGTTTTATATTTTTCTTTTAACAGCATCATATACTTAGCCTTCCCTCATTATCCACTTATTATTAAAGAATTAATTACTTTTGTCCGGTATTAGTATTTTCAAAATATCATTTATGATTCAGGAAGACCTTTTCAGGAAAATTATTTCCCATTCAAAAGAATATGGTTTTGTTTTTCCCTCCAGCGAAATATATGATGGACTTGGGGCTGTGTATGATTATGGTCAGAATGGAGCCGAGCTGAAGAATAACATCAGGAAATATTGGTGGGATGCGATGGTTTATCTCCATGAAGAAATTGTTGGCATTGATTCAGCAATTTTTATGCACCCCACAGTGTGGAAAGCTTCCGGTCATGTGGATGCATTCAATGATCCCCTGATCGATAATAAAGATTCCAGGAAACGTTACAGGGCCGATCAGCTTATCGAGGAATACCTGGAAAAGCTTAAATTGAAGATCAATAAAGAAGTTGAAAAAGGTTCAGCCCGGTATGGAAAAAATTTTGACGAGGAAAAGTTCCGGACTACTCATCCGCGTGTTGTCGAAAACTCTAAAAAATACGATGCCATCCATTCACGTTATATCCGTGCATTGGAGGCTGATGATCTTGCCTCATTCCGCCAGATCATTATTGATTGTGAAATAGCCGATCCTGAAACGGGTTCAAAAAACTGGACTGATGTCAGACAGTTTAACCTTATGTTCGATACAAAATTGGGATCTGTCACCGACGGCGCCAGTAAAATATACCTCCGGCCGGAGACTGCTCAGGGTATTTTTGTCAACTACCTGAATGTTCAGAAATCCGGAAGAATGAAGATACCTTTTGGGATAGCACAGACCGGGAAAGCTTTTCGGAATGAAATAGTTGCCAGGCAGTTTATTATGAGAATGCGGGAATTTGAGCAAATGGAAATGCAATATTTTATCCGGCCGGGTGAGGAAATGAAGTGGTTCGAATACTGGAAAAAGCACCGTATGCAGTGGCACAAGTCGCTTGGATTGGGAAACGAGAAATACCGTTTCCATGATCATGATAAACTGGCTCATTATGCCAATGCAGCAACCGATATTGAATTTGAATTCCCTATGGGTTTCAGGGAAGTTGAAGGTATTCACTCCAGGACAGATTTCGACCTTGCCCAGCACCAGCAGTATTCAGGGAAGAAAATCCAATATTTCGATAACGACCTGAATGAAAGCTTTATGCCTTATGTCGTCGAAACATCTATCGGTCTCGACAGGATGTTTCTTTCAGTACTTTGTGGTGCGTATGCTGAAGAAAAAGTTGAGAAGGAAGGAGAAGATCTGGGTGATCGTGTCGTGCTGAGATTACCTGCTCCACTTGCTCCGGTAAAGGTGGCTGTTCTCCCGCTTGTAAAAAAAGACGGATTACCGGAAGTTGCCAGAAAAATTATGGATGGCCTGAAATATGATGCTAACTGCTGGTATGAGGAAAAAGATTCCATCGGCCGCCGGTATAGACGGCAGGATGCAATCGGAACTCCTTATTGTATTACCGTCGATCATCAGACTCTGAAAGATGAAACTGTTACGATACGTTACCGTGATTCCATGCAACAGGACAGGATCCCGGTAATAAAAATATCCGAAATCGTTCAGGAAAAAATCAGCATAAAAAGATTGCTGGAAAATCTCAAATAATCCGATTCCCGTGAATTTGAGAAAGAAAGCACTGATTATAACATATTACTGGCCACCCGGCGGGGGAAGTGCTGTGCAACGCTGGGTTAAATTTGTTAAATACCTCCGGGACTTTGGTTGGGAACCTATTGTATATACCCCTTCTAATCCCCAATATCCGGTTTCCGATCAAAGCTTTTTTAATGATATTCCTGATGATACTAAAATCCTGAACAAAAAGATATGGGAACCTTATAAGCTTTTTAAATGGTTCACCGGCAGAGGTAAAACGGAAAACCTTATTACCGGATTTACATCTGAAACAAAAAAAAGCAACTTCCGGGATGACATTTCCAATTGGATACGCAGCAATTTCTTCATCCCCGATGCGAGGAAATTCTGGATAAATCCTTCCGTTAATTTTCTTACCACATATCTGAAGGAGAATCCCACAGATATTCTGATTACTACAGGTCCCCCACACAGCATGCATTTGATCGGAATGAGGCTGAAACAACGGTTAAACATAAAATGGGTCGCAGATTTCAGGGACCCGTGGACGCAAATTGATTTTTATTCAGATTTGTTGTTGACTAAATATGCCGACAGGAAACATCATAAACTTGAAAAAAAAGTTTTGGATCAGGCTGATCAGATTATCGTTGTCAGTGAAACCATGAAGAAGGACTTTATTGAGTCGGGTGGAAAGAAAATAGCTGTGATTCCCAATGGATTCGATGAAGAGGATTTTACCGGTGATCCTGTCGAAACAGATCTCAATTTCAGCATGTTATATACAGGAGTTCTGAACCAGGCCAGGGAGCCAATAAAGCTTTGGCAGGTACTTACAGAATTGATAAATGAAAATGAAGACTTTGCAAGCAGTCTGGAACTGAGATTAATCGGGAATATTGATCACAGAATAATCCAAAACCTTGCCGGATACAGACTGAATAAGTACTTACAGAAAACAGATTTTTTACCACATGATCAGATTATTCAATATCAAAGAAAAGCACAGGTGCTATTATTACCAATCAATAACACGCCAAATGCCAGGAGTATTGTTACAGGGAAAATATTTGAATACCTGGCAGCCAGACGCCCCATTCTGGCAATAGGGCCTACAGATGGTGATGTGGCAGACATTCTGGATAAAACAAAAGCAGGTGTAATATCTGATTTCAATGACCCTGTAACCCTGAAAAAAAATATTCTGAATTATTTTGATATGTTCATCAGGAAAAAACTTAAAATAAATTCTGAAAACATTGAAAAATATAACCGGAGAGAACTTACAAGAAGACTTTGTGAAATATTGGATCAAAACCTCAACTGATTCATGCTTCCATTAACTTTTTAATAATTTTTTCTGCTGCATTGCCTTCACCAAAATAGTTATTCTGAGGCCCATAATTATTTACCTTTATTTTATCCTTCAACAGGTTTTCATTCATACCAACCAGAAAGTTCCAGTTCCCTGTTAAAGTCTCCACCCATTCGGTTTCTTCTCTTAAAGTAATACAGGGTTTTTGTAATAAATAGGCTTCTTTTTGTATTCCACCGGAATCAGTTAATATCTTCCTGGCATTTTTCATCAGGAAGATCATTTCAAGATAACCCACCGGCTCAATAATCATTACATTTGAATATACCTTATCTGATCCGATCAGTTTCCGGGTCCTTGGATGTAAAGGTAAAAGTATCGGATAATCCAGTTTGCCCAGGGCAGAAAACAGATTTTTCAATTTGATCATGTCATCGGTATTTTCCTGCCTGTGAACAGTTGCCAGGTAATAATCATTATAAGGCATGAAATCAGATAACCTGAATTTTAAATCAACCATGTCTTTATAATGAAGCAAAGAATCATACATAACATCACCAACAAAAATGGATTTATTTCCAAGCCCTTCATTATTTAATAATTCAAGAGCATGCATGGTAGGAGCAAAAAGGTAATCAGAAACATGGTCGGTGACAATTCTGTTTGTTTCTTCAGGCATCTGCCTGTTAAAACTCCTTAATCCTGCTTCAACATGACAGACTTTTAAATTCATCTTTGTTGCAGCCAATGCACCTGCCAGGGTTGAATTGGTATCCCCATAAACAATCACCCAGTCGGGATTTTCCTGTTCCAATACCTTTTCTATCCTTTCCATGATCATGGCAGTCTGCATAGCGTGAGAAGCTGACCCGACTTCCAGGTTTATGTGTGGTTCAGGAATTCCCAATTCAGAAAAAAATATTTTTGACATGTTGATATCATAATGCTGGCCTGTATGAACGACAACCTCTTCAATCTCCGGTATTCGTCTGACCACCCTGCTAATTACAGCTGCTTTGATAAACTGTGGTCTGGCTCCTACAACATTCAATATTTTCATTATTGAATATTTTAAATCCTATTAAAATTTATGTTCTCTTTTCATTATCCGGTAAGCTATTAATCAAATCAAACAACTCTTTTTCCCGCCGTTGTATTGAAAAGTGTTCGACAATTCTCCATCTTGCTTTAATGCCCATATCTTCGCCGGATTTAAAAGCTTTTTGAACATTTTCCTTTAATTCATTAATATTTTTCCGTTTGTTAATAAATCCGGCATCCCCAACTATTTCAGGCATAAATGTAACGTCTGAACACACCGGTATACAGTTACACAGCATCGCCTCACATAGAACATTCGGCATTCCTTCCGTAACAGAAAACAGGCAAAATACTTTTGCTCTCTGATAAAATCCACGCAGTTCTTTCTGATCCATTTCAGGAATTAATAAAAGATTATCCGGTACTGATATTTTTAATTCCCTTGATTTTGTTACTGACATTCCGATAATGACAAATTCATAATCAGGCATCATACGGGCA
>CAZRHW010000094.1:0-7357 GCA_964599785.1 uncultured Bacteroides sp.
CTTTTGACTTGCTCCCAATGTCCAGATCGGGTATTCATCCTGGATCAGGAAACCCACCTCATCGGCAATGTCGTACCATATTTCAGGAGGGAATCCGATGCAGTACCGGATCGAATTCCAGTGCATAGAACGGAATGTTTCGTGTAACTTCCTCACCCAAGCTGTATCCCATGGCAATCCATCCCTGGATGGATCCTCAAAAAACCTGTAAATGCAGACATTCGTTCCCCGCATATAATACGGTTTACCATTAAGGACGGCCCTCCGGGAAATGGTATCGAAATAAAACTCCCTCATCCCGAAGCGGGTTGTAAAATGATCACCCGGAGTGGAAACTTCAAGTCTGTAAAGGAAAGGATCTTCAGGTGTCCAGAGATGGCCGTTTGCCATTTTGATTGTAAGGTCTGCTGTTTCCGTTTCATTCCTACCCGGGACAACCTTAACTTTACCCCGTGTCACCAGCCTGTCTGATGATACCTCTCTGACAACATAAACAAGATCATAATCTCCCTTTTTATCCTTGTTATCCAGGTATATTCTGACACCTGTCTCCATTTTTTCAATATCAGGTGCGACCTGCACATTTTCTATAAAAGGATACCCGGCAAGGATCAGCTTTACATCATCATAGATACCCGGAATATATCTGGTCTTTTCAAAATCCCATCCGTCTGCGATGGTGTCGGGCAAACTGTTGTAATCCCCAATCCCGATCAGCAACACATTCTCCTCATTGGATTCATGCAGGAACTCTTTAATATCCAGCAAAGTGGGTGTAAAACAATAAAGGTTTTGGCCGGCATATTTTCCATTGATATAAACCCACGTGCCATATTTAGCTTTGTTGATCTTCAACATCACTTTTTCGGGGTAACTTCCCGGAATTGAAAAAGTTTTCCGGTACCAGTAAATCCGGCTTTGCCTGTTAACACCGATACTGTCGAATGGTACAGTTGCCATATCGATCAGTCCGGGAACAGGAACCTGACCCATGAATTCATCGGGAATATCATCAAGGCCGGATGATACGGCAATATCCCACATGCCGTTCAGAGAAATGATCTTGCGGTTATTACCGGGCCTGGTGCACTGGGTAACCAGTAAAGCCGATAAGCATAACAGGAATAAAATTTTTCTTTTCATAAATAATCATTTTAAACAGAAGAGGTTATTTCAATATGGTTTCCTTCGGGATCAAGAACTGTACTTTCGTAATATCCATCACCTGTTATCCTTGGTTCACCTGCAATGCTATAACCGTCACTACGCAACCGCTCAGTTAGTTGATCGACAAGTTTCCCGGAACCAACAGCAATGGCAAAATGAGCTAATCCGGATACCTTATTATGTTTGGCAAGGTTTTGAGATACATCAGAATGATGCATAAGCTCAATTCTGGTCATGTCCTGTCCGAAAGAAAGAAAATATGACTCGAAACATTTCGCGGGATTTACATATTTTTTTCCTGAAGTCAGATCAAAATACCTGATATAAAAAATTTTCATAAGCTCAAGGTCATTGACCCAAATAGCCAGATGTTCAATCTTCATAGTTTTTCTTTATTTATTAATCCCGGTAACAACTACAAGTATGTACTGTCTTCAAATAGCAACCACCGGTATCTGATATGTAGTTATATCAATGCCGAATTCGCTTTAATCAATATATTTCCTGATACGATCAATATGAAACGGATTACCATGACCGGGATAAATCATTCTGGCACCTTGTTCAATTAATATTTTCCAGCTCTCTTTAACCTTTTCCGGATCTTCAGCATATATTGGTAATCCAGGATGTAATCTGAATGGTAAGTTATGATGCGCAAGGCAACCCACAAATGCATCACCAGTTTTCAACAGGACACTAACTGAACCATATGTGTGCCCGGGTGTATAAAGTACTTTTCCATCGATACCAAACTCTTCCAGGGAGTAGTCCTTTTCATTTAAAGTGATATCTGCATTGACTGCAGGGAAGGTAACATTCTTTAAAATCCGGATAAAGATATAACGGGAGATTTTACCCCATGATGTAACACCAGGTGGCCAGTTAAACTGGCTTTGCTCCAGGTTAGCTTTATCAATTTCATGAATGGCAATTTTTGCCCCTGACATTGCCTTAATGTCTCTGGCAGATCCCACATGGTCAAAATCTCCATGAGTTAAAACAATTAATTGTATTTCTTCAGGATGAATGGAAAAGGCCGGTAGTATTTTTTTAAACGCCATTGCCTTGTTTGGCACACCCCCATCTATAAGGATAACTCCCCGGTCCCTGATCAAATAGCAACGATTGATACCTAGCCTGACAGGATGAATTTCTACTGACATAATAGTTCGTTCCCTATTGATTAAGATTACACTGTTGTGCGATCGAAATAAGTAAATAACTGATATAGACTATTTTTTGTAGAGCTGCCCCGTGGCACGGCTCTACATATATTTAATTTTCAATATCTTCGGTTTAATAGACCAACGGGTCAAAATTAATAATACTATAAGAATTATAAGCTCTGCATGAAATCATCAAAATTTAAATGTCTTTCTTGCCAAGACAGCAGGGAAAACAGCCTGATAATAACTAACTGGGAAATTGGATTTTACAATGGGTGATCTCAAACGAAACCTGACCCTTTTTAAAGATAGTGATTCCCCTGATTATTCCATAGATATTTAAGGAAAGTTGATATTATTTACCTCATCAGTTTATATCTTCACTCCGCCCTAACCGTAAAAGTCTGAAACCAACCAGCGGGAACCATAAGAGATAAAGAGGTCCTGCAATGGCCATGAGGATAACACTGATTCGCGGTAAGAAAAAGCCGATAAGGATATGAACCAGGTCAAGACTGTACAACACAATCCCAATATAACCAGTCAGCTTACTGAAAATCCTGCTCCATAGCATGACAATTGAGATCAATACAGCTGCAGTTTGTAACAGGACACCACCAATGATGGCACTGGTGCTGCTAAACATACCGGAAGCAAGGATTGCCTCCCCTGCTGCCAGGAATTGCATTCTCTGATCTTCTGTTGTTGCAGCTGCATATTTGTCACTGAGGGAAATCAACGGCAAAACTGAAGGTGTTGCCAGAAAAAGAGTAATTCCTATAAAGGCAAGAAGCGTTGCAAGGGTAGTATAGGCAGCATGTGTTTTTCTGAGAGCTACCCAGATACCCAGAAACAGCAAATAATAGAATGGCATGATGAGAACTGTTAATAAATCAAGCCGCAGGAGTCCAACCAGCCTGTTTTTATGCAACAAGCTGAAACATTCCTCTATGGTGGCAGGCTGACCACCAATTATAATCAGAAGAAGCATGGTGATGATACAATATACAATCAGGATCATGGCCGCTATGCCGCCTATCGTGCATAGCCTGTTCCAACCAGGTTGAGAATTTTTCATGTTGTATTAAATTTAATTTTTGTAGAGCTGTGGAGGCGTATCACAACCTTCGAAAATGGATTGTATTAAGTTCGTATAGTAATCATTGAGCAGGGTATTGCGGACTCACCCCCCTTTTGATTGGGGTTGTTTAAAAAGACTTTAAAGGCTTCTCGCAGATGTGCGCAGATTATTCCGAAGATTTCGCACATATCTCTATACCAGTTACTTATACTCTGCGAAATCTGTGTTAACCTGCCTGCCGGCAGGCAGGTGCGAGAAATAATAACTAATTAATTCAAAACAATAAAATTTAATTATGATACAACCCGATATGGACTGGGTCACGGCAGTGAGTGTGATTAGCTTTTTTTACATTCTTATTTTCCTAATGTCTTCTTTCATACGATCAATATCCGTAAGCCAATCCTCTATATCCTGTTCATGTTCCAGCTCTTCATTTAAAATGATGGTAGCCATCTGATGTGTTGCATAATCTTTCCCGGCGGTATAATCAGCAATCTCCTGGTATCTCTGGATAGCACACCGTTCACCTTTCAGGTTCTGATTCAGAATTACTTCCACATAAGGATCTTCAGGGGCGTCATATTCACAACGGCCTAATTTGGGCCAGTCTGACGGATTGAGTACCGGGATTCCACCCAGTTGAATGATCCTGTTGACTACCAGAACAGCATGATTCAGTTCCTGGTCGGCATGTACCAGCAATTCAGGTTCAATCTCACTTCTCATAGGACCTTCCATCATCCTTGCGCCGATCCAGTACTGGTAATAAGCAAGCCACTCTTCACTCAGTGCTGCATTTAACATTTGTATTAATTTTTTGACATCTATATTCAGGATGTCAACTCCATGTTTTCCCATATTTTACTCCTTTCTTTTTTAGTTTTGAAATATTTCAAATAAGTAATTGTTCAATTAACGTTAAACTACTGAAATTTATATATTTAAATCTGTGAGAGTCTGGCTTACCAAACTTTTGCATATCCAACGAATCTTAAAAAAGTTCTCACAAATTTTTGCAGATCATTCCTCAGATTATCGCAGATTGATGCTTTATAGTTCATTATTTCCGGGGATATCAATTGACTTCGACATTAATTTTCTGTATCCAATTGCATAAATAATGATCAGCAGTATGCCGAAAACGGATCCAGGTAAACAATAGTAAATAATCTGATCGGCTTTCTCAAGATTTAAAATAAGGTACAGTAAAGTTGAAACAATACTTAATCCACCGATGATCAATGCAATATTAATCCATAAAAATATTCTTTTATTTTCCTTGCTGGAAATATCAGGAATCAATCTGCTTCTTTTAAATTGTAGCTTTTTCATATCAATTATTTTTAGTCAAATATACCTTTTTTGCATTTTTTTGTCAAGCGTTATCAGGGATAACGGGAGAGGTTGTATAAATAATTTGTCAGTATGGCACATTTGACTTACATTCATTGAAAGGAAAATTCTCATATTTGTGCATATGCAATACAATGTGTCCCGTTAATCCTCGCAATAATGCTGCCCTCATCGTTCCTGAAGTATTTCTTTTCCAGGTCTTCAGAATCATTATTTTCGATTAATGTGAATTGATAGTTTCTGAGAAATGTTTCTATTTTTCCTTTTTCAATTCCAAACGTCCAGGCTTCATCGACTTTTGCAACAATATCAAGAATATCATGTTCACCATAAAACAGATTTTCTCTTCTTAAAACAGATGCATAAATGTAATCAAACACAATCTCACTGCCGGCTCCGGCAAATTCCCCGATGATTCTGAATGTTGAATCGACAGCTTTCCGGCTTAAATGCATGATCAGTCCTTCAAGAATAAAAAGGGATCTTTTTTTCATGAAATTATTAAAATCATAAGCATTTTTTACATCGCCAGATGTTTAAATGCCTCATAAACAAGCAAAACAGGCCAGATAATGGCTTTTAAGAATCCGAGAACACCTATCCAGAAACTGGTAGCAATGGAAATAAAATAAATCGCAGCTCCTACAAAGCCAAGGCCATAAACAGCACTTGCCGGAGCACTGGTCTGAACTTCTTTTTTCATGATTTTTCTTTTTTAATGAAGGTTTATAATAGTAAGTTTATTTAATGCTTTATCCGGGAAATTTGTGATCAATCCATCAATCCCAATATCAATAAATTTTTGCATTTCATCCTCATCATTTACTGTCCATATCCATACTTCCATTCCATTATTATGAGCAATATCAAGAAACTCCCGGGTAACAGCAGTTCCATTCCCTGATCCAATGGCATTTGACCCAATAGCCCTGGCAGAATCAAGAATCATGATATCTGCATTATTTACCAGAAAAAGTATAGGGATGTTCTTATCCAGTTCCCGGATTTTGGTCAATACAGGGTAATAAAAAGAAAATATGATGACCTCGTCATTTACACCAAGATCGTTTACAATATTTAACACCTCTTTCTCCACATCATAAACCTTTATTTCAATACAAACCTTTATCTTACCTTTAGCCAGTTCAAGGGCTTCTCTTAAAGTGGGAATTTTTTCATTTTTGTATTTATCGCCAAATTCCTTACTGAATCCAACCCGAACTGCATTTAATTCACTATAAGTCATTTCGGCAATTTCACCTTTCATATCATTTGAACTGGTCCTGTCTATAGATTCATCGTGAATAACAACAATTGAATCATCTTTCGTTTTATGAATATCTAATTCGAAATAATCAGCCCCGCATTCAATTGCTTTTTGAAAAGAAATGAGGGTATTTTCAGGAGTTATACCTGAAAAACCACGATGAGCAATTATTTTAGTTTGTGCTTTTACCATTATTGAACTTAAAGCCAATACTGTTACTAAAGTTAGCTTATTCATCGAAATCATCATTTATTTATTAAGATATAATATCATTATTGCATTATTTCATTATCTCAAAATATAATATCAGGCCATCGGTATATGTTTCTATTGCATTTGTAAAATGATTATCATTCTCATTTAACTGATATTTCCAGATAAGGTTGCCGGGAGCCTCATTTTCCAGTCTTATCTTAAAATCCAGGACATTTTGAAACATCTCTCCCATATAGTCCTCTCCCTCGTTACTTCCAAATGTCAGATAATAAAATATTTTACCTTTTTTTGCTACCTCTTCAAATGCATTATCTTTTTTTACATAATCCTGCATCCATTTAAGATTCGGGCTTGATGAAAAAATCCCTGTAAATTGTGTATCCGGTCCAAGTAATATATATGTACAAAATATTGCACCCAAAGCTGAGTGAGCCCATATTAATCTGTCATCAGTACAATGATAAAGTGAATCTATCAATGGAAATAATTCATAACGATAGAAATCAAGCATTTTGTCAGCGTTACCACTTTCCGGCTGACCACTGATCTTCGGCGCATAATCTAAATGTCTTTCATAAAATGGAATTCCGACAACAATACACGGTGGTATCTCATTTACATCTGTCATTAACTTGGTTAAGGGAGCAAATGTTTCAAATACAACCTCCCCTTCAAGGACAATAATGACAGGATACGCTATTGAATCATTAAAATTATCGGGCAATCCAATGTATATTTCCTTGCTTTCGTTGAGTATTTTTGATTTGATTATAAATTTCTCTCCATTTTCAGTCCTGTATTTATCAATTCTCACCGGATAGTTGCATTCAATTTGCGGAAAGCTTATGATACTGTATGAAAAAAGCAGTATTAATAAAATTATTTGGTATTTCATGATTCAAAGTTTATGATTGTAAGTTTACTTTAAGCTTGTTTCTTCATCAAATTGTAATTCTAATCTTATTTTTCACAGGAGATAACCGCATAACTAAATAAATCGAAATATGCCGGCATATAATTTTCATTATCCGCCCAGCCCTGAATGGCAAACAGGCCTATATACTTTGGTTTCATATTAAAATCTCCACTCACCGCTTCTTT
>CAZRHW010000095.1:0-1608 GCA_964599785.1 uncultured Bacteroides sp.
TATCATGATAAAGGTCCGATTTAATATATTGTTTATACTCAAGCAGGGCATCCAGGTTTTGTTTTACCGAAAGGGGATTATATACAATACCGAAAGGATTTATATCTGCATTAAATTTATACTCCTGCATTTTCACACCTATATTTTCGGTAAAACAGGAACCGATAAACAGGATAGATGATCTGTAACTGATCTTATAAGAAGATGGAACAAGGGTTACTTCAGTCCTGAATTTATCCATGATTATAAATATTCATTTCTGCCAGCCAGTTGATAGTATAATCAAATATTTCCTTATACTCAAATTCATTATGGAGTTCATGATAAAGTCCGTCCCATATTTTCAACCGGGTAAGTTTACTGGTATTGGTGACTATTTCCCTGCTTGCTTCATGTGAGGTCAAACGGTCAGCACTCCCATGCATCAACAGGAATGGCCGGTTGATCTTGTAAATATTGTGCATGGCATAGATCCCTTTCCTGGAAACCTGATCGAACAACCTCAGCGATATCATTCCATACATCAGGGGATCATCTTTTACTGCCTGGTTAATAACCGGATCATGGCTCCTGGTATTATTATCAATTTTGCCTTTTACTCTGAGTCCGGGGAAGAATGGCCTGAGAATTGTGGATAAAAGCAATGTGAAAGAAGGGGGTTCGGATGTCAGCCTTAACCAGGGAGAGCTGGCGATAAGTGCAATAATGGGAGGATCCTTGGACATGGCATAATTGATCACCAGGTTACCTCCCATACTGTGACCGTATAGAACATTTTTGGAATGAGGAAAGAGTTCATGAGATTTTTCAAGTTGTAAATCGATCTGATCCAGGAAAACCTGATAATTCTTTATGTGTCCTCTTTTCCCCTCTGATTTGCCGTGCCCTGTCAGATCCGATGCCAGGACAGCAATTTTCTTTTCTGTGAATAACTCAGCCCATCGAGCATACCTTCCGCTATGTTCTCCAAATCCATGAATAATATTCATCACCAGGGAAGGCTTTTGATCCGGTTCCCATGACTGGGCATAGATCTTTTTCTTGTCTTTGGAAAGCCATTCATACTCCCTGTGGATCATACCAGACTATACTTAAGTTTATTATGGTGTGCAAATAAGTCAGCGATGTTGATAATCAGTAATGGGTAAAGCCTTATTACGCTTCGACTCTAAAAAACATTCAATAATTTAATTACCTGGCCAGGTCGATCGCACAACACGTTAAGTTTACTAAATTTGTAAAAGGATATTGTGAAAACAGACTTCAGGCTAAAGTAATCAAAATGCAGGATATATTTAAAATAAATACTGATAAACGGAACGGATTATATGACATCACTGAGAAGGTAAGAAGCATTGTTTCAAAAAGCAAGGTAGGGTCCGGGATGGTTTCTGTTTATGTTCAGGGAGCAACTGCTGCGATCATGATCCAGGAGAACTGGGATCAATCGGTTCAGAATGATGTGGTGAACCTTCTTAATAAACTTGTTCCTGCTGGAGTATGGCAGCATGATGCCCAGGATAATAACGGGGATGCGCACCTTAAAGCAGGTATTGTTGGCCCGGGAGAAACCATCCCGATCATTGATGGAAGCATTGGATTGTCAAC
>CAZRHW010000095.1:1708-7338 GCA_964599785.1 uncultured Bacteroides sp.
GTGCGAAGAAGTCACAGAGAACACAGAGCTGATTTCTTTTCATCACCCATTATTTTTTAATAAGCATTTGTGCGCTCCGGAGTTTAAATAAGAATATTATCACAAAAAATCATGGATTAAAGAATTTCCCAACAATAAAAAGTTACTAAACAATTAATTCTAAACCAGGATGAAATCAATTTTACTGACAGTTGCTATCATTGCATTTACAATCAGTGCTTTCTTACAATCAGAGCCAACAAAGGCACAGGTGCCTGAAGGGTATGTTTCCTTATTTAATGGGAAAGACTTTGCAAACTGGAAAGTGCCGCAAGGTGATAACGGGCACTGGAAAATTCTGAATAAGGTAATCGATTATGATGCACAGAGTGAAGCACAGGATAAAAATCTCTGGTCTGAAAAATCCTACAAAGATTTTATTCTGTATGTTGACTGGCGTATCAAGGAGACTCCATGGAAAAATGCGGGTGTGCCGATTATCCTGCCAAGCGGACTGCATAAACTGAATGAGAAGGGAGAAGAAATCAGGATCGTCGTTCCCGACTCTGATTCCGGTATTCTGTTGCGCGGCCAGGGCATGTCACAGGTAAATATCTGGTGCTGGCCGATAGGATCCGGTGAGGTTTATGGTTACCGGATGGATGAAAATATGCCTCCAGCAGTGCGCAGTGCCGTTACCCCCAAAGTTAATGCTGATCATAATATCGGGGAGTGGAACACCTTTAAAATAACTTTGCAGGATGACTTCCTGACGGTTCAACTCAATGGCATTACGGTAATTGAAAATGCATACCTTCCTGATCTTCCCGGAGAAGGTCCAATAGGATTGCAGCATCATGGTGATAAAAGGAATGGTGAATGGGTCAGTCCTCCGGCATTGGTACAGTTCAGGAATATATATATAAAGGAATTGTAATCAGTCAGGGCCTGACTTTAAGTCAAACCCTGACTGATCAGATTCAGACCCTGACTGATTCATACGAAGGAATTCCAGATTTCTTTTCAAACCGTTATACTTTAACCTTTTCACGGCCGAACCTGTGAAGATATGGTTATACCTTTCTTCATTAAGTTCATACCATTCACTTGCGGTCATCTCCAGGAGTAATGGCGGCGGATATAATTCTTTTTCATTGTGTGCCCGGGCATTTTTGTTCCACGGGCATACATCCTGACAGATGTCGCAGCCGAAAACCCTGTTCCTGAACCGGCCTTTGAGTTCCCGCGGAAGGGTAATTCCTTTATATTCAATTGTCAGATAGGAAACACATCTTCTTGAGTCAATAATCCGTGGCCGGATAATAGCCTGTGTGGGGCATTCATCCATACAACGGGTACACTTTCCGCAATAGTCTTTTACGGGTTTATCATAAGCAAGTTCAACGTCAACAATGATACCACCGATAAAAAAATATGATCCGAAATGTCTTGAAATAAGCAGTGAATTTTTACCTATCCAACCCAATCCGGCACGGTTTGCCAGGCTCCTTTCCAATACCGGTGAAGAATCAACGAATATTCGTCCATTGCATGGGATTAATTCATTTTGAATAAATTCAAGTAATCTTGTGATCTTTTTTCTGATAATCTTATGGTAATCCCGCCCATAGGCATATTTTGAAATAACAGGAGCTGAGGGATCTTTTTGCTTTTCCGGTGTATAATAGTTTTGAAGAACAAGGATGACAGATGAAGCATTCCGGAGAAGCTTCCGGGGATCAGTCCTGATGCCGGGATTATTTTCCAGGTATTGCATTTCACCATGATAGCCCATTTGAAGCCAATCGACCAGATTTTTTCTGTCTTTTATCAGGGGGCCGGCAGATGTTATACCGCAATCGGCAAATCCCAAACGGCTGGCTTCAGCCTTTATCAGATCACTAAGTGTTTTTCCTGCGGGCAAGTTAAGCTAAATTAAGACCAATTTTTACAAAAAATCAATATTGAAAAAACTTTTAACCACAGAGGGCACTGAGCAGCCACAGAGGACACAGAGTAACCGCACCTGTCTGCTTGGGCGCCCGTCTTCCTGATACAGTCGGTCTGGGCACTGCAGGCAGGGGGAATACAGAGAAATAACAACGAAAACAGGAATTCAGGTTGCCTGGTATTTTTTCTCTGAGAACGCCGGGCTTTCAATTTTACCTGTCGGGTCATGATCACGGTCTTACATAAATCCCAGTTCCAGCTTTGCCTCATCAGACAGCATCGATTTATCCCATGGAGGATCAAATGTTAATTTCAGGTCCAGGGATTGTACATCTTCAATTGCATTGATTTTCTGCCGGATCTCATCAAGCAGTTCCTTAACCATCGGACAATTGGGGGCTGTAAGCGTCATCAGGATCCTGACATTGTTATCTTCATCTGCATCAATTTCATAGATCAGTCCAAGATCATAGATGTTCACCGGCATTTCGGGATCGTATATGTTTTTTAAGACCTGTACAATCTTAGTCTCGAGCTGGAGGAATTCATTTTCTGCATCATTCATCTTCTTTATTCATTTTTGTTTGATATGCCAGGGCATAAAGCTTCATTTTTTTATCATCGCCAGCAGACCATTTGAACGGGTTGGTGAGAGATTTTCACGGAGGCCGATCCGATCGATAAAATGAAGATTTGCTTCCATGACCTCCTCCGGAGAACGATTGGAAAGAACCCGTATAAGCAGTGCAACTATTCCTTTGGTAATGATCGCATCACTATCGGCTGTAAAAAGGATTTTATTATTTTCAAAATCTGCTCTTAGCCATACTTTCGACTGACAGCCATTGATCAGGTATTCATTATTCTTATATTCAGGTTTTATCAGGGGCAGGTTGTTGCTAAGCTCTATCAAATAATCATACTTGTCAAGCCAGTCTGCGAAAACTTCAAATTCCCTGATTATTTCTTCCTGTGTTTCCTTTATTGTCATGTATTCCTTCTGATTTGAATTAAAAACAATTTACAGGTTATTTTAATCATTATTTCTCGCACCTGCCTGCCGAAGTGCTTCGGCATGCAGGCAGGGATTCCGCAGATTAATATGTAAATTTTCGCAGATAGATAAAAATCTGCGCAAATCAGCGAAAAAACCTGCGAGAAGCCTTTTATGAATGTAAAGGTATTTAACCGAACATTTCTCTGACTTTAAGAAGTCCCTCATAGAACCTGTCAATTTCCTCTTTCGTATTATAAAAGACCATTGAAGCCCTTAAAGTTCCTGATATATTATAAAAATCCATAACCGGCTGATTGCAGTGTGTACCTGTTCTTACGGCAATGCCCATTTTATCAAGGACCATTCCGGCATCATACTGGTGAATATTTTCGAGCAGGAAGGAAATGATACTGATTTTATTGGTTGATTTTCCGTAAATTTCCAATCCTTCTATATCGTTCAGTTTTCCAGTGCCATATTCAAGAAGCTCATATTCGTATAGCGCTATTTTATCCAGTCCGATGGAGGAAATATAATCGAGTGCGGCTTTTAGTCCGATTGCACCCACATAGTTCGTTGTGCCTGCCTCAAATTTAAAAGGCAGGATATTATATGTTGTTTTTTCAAAAGTAACGCAATCAACCATATCTCCGCCACCTTGATATGGAGGTAATTCATCGAGCCATTTTTCTTTTCCATACAGGACACCTATCCCATTCGGGGCATAAACTTTGTGACCTGAAAAGACATAAAAATCACAATCGAGATCCCGGACATTAACACAGCCATGTTGTATTGCCTGTGCTCCATCTAAGAGCACAGGTATTCCGTATTCATGAGCCAGTGCAGTCATTTCTTTTACCGGATTAATGGTTCCAAGGGTATTGGAAACGTGGGTAAGGGCAACCAGTTTTGTTTTTCCCGAGAACAGTTTTTTATAATGGTCTATATCGAGTTCTCCTTCCTGGCTGAAGGGGATAATTCTCAGTTTACTCCCTTTTCTTTCACAAAGCATTTGCCACGGTACGATGTTGGCATGGTGTTCCATTCCCGATATGATAATCTCATCGTTGGCGGTTACATATCTCTCACCGAATGAGAATGCAACTGCATTGATAGATCCCGTTGTCCCGCTTGTAAAGATGATCTCATTAGTAGAATTGGCGTTGATGAATTGCCTCACGGTCTCTCTTGCCTGTTCATATGCTTCAGTCGATTTTTCGCTCAGGAAATGAACGCCACGGTGTATACTGCTGTTCTGTTCAGAATAAAACCTGCTGATTGTATCGATAACAACCTGTGGTTTCTGAGTGGTTGCTCCATTATCGAAATAGATGATGGATTTTCCATAAATCTTTTGTGAAAGTAAAGGAAAATCCTTCCTTATTTGTTTTATCCGGAGATCTGTGAAAATACTCATTGTTCAGATAATTCAGCTTCCCGGCAATTCATATTGCAGCTGTTGCATCTGGAAAGTTCACCCCGAAGCCTTTGGTTTACCAGATGGTCAATTCTTTCTTTCAGGGGGATAATGTTTATTTTGTCGAATACCTCATGGGCGAATGCATAAAGCATCAGCAACCTGGCCTCTGACCTGGGAATACCCCTTGACTGCATATAAAATAAAGCATTTTCATCAAGCTGTCCTGTTGTTGCACCATGGCTACATTTAACGTCATCAGCATAAATCTCAAGCTGAGGTTTGGAATTCATCTTTGCATCATCAGAAAGAAGAATATTATTATTAGTCTGGAAAGCATTGATTTTCTGAGCATCTTTCCTGACAATGATCCGCCCATTGAAAGCACCTGTTGCTTTGTCATCAAGGATTCCTTTGAATAATTGTCTACTCATACAATTCGGTTTTGCATGATCAATGTTCACATAATTGTCAACATGTTGGTTACGATCGGCAAAGAACAAACCATATGTATAATTTTCGCAACCTTCGGCATTCAGTGTAATATAAGTATTATTTCTGATTATTCCTCCATGAAGTGTGATGCTGTTTGTGGTTACGCGGCTGTCTTCTTCCTGTTGGATATAAAGATTTGTGATAAGGTTTGAGTTGAGGTGTTCATTTTGTACTCTTGAGTAGTAAAATTGAGTATTCTTTCCGGCAAAAATCTCAGTTACGGAGTTGGTAAGAAACCTGAAAGGAGACAGGGTATGGTCACAGACAATAATTTCTCCGTGTGAATTTTCCTCAAGAATGATCAGGTTCCGGTAATGAAGCAAAGTATCCAGACCGGTCATTGGAAGATTAACAACCTGGATTGGGTTTTGAAGTTTGGTTCCACGGGGCAGGTACACAAACAGTCCATCCTGGGCAAATGCTGTATTCAGGGCTACCAGTCCGGAACTCCTGTAATCGGCATATTTAGAGAAATGATGCATGGTCAGTTCGGGGTATTTCTTCATGGCTGCAGCAAGGCTGCCAATCAGTATACCATTGTCGAGCTCTGCAAGCGGTTCTTCCCTGCTAAAATAAAATCCATTCAGGATAATTTCCAGGCGGGTTTTCAGGTTTGGGACATCACTGGTAAAAATATCTTCAACATTGAAATCAATTTTGCTGGGTGTTAACTGCATTGTGTAATCAGGTTCAAAAGCATGTGTTATGTCAGCGTATTTATAAGCTTCATTATCCTTTCCGGGAAGGCCTAACCTGATAAAATTACCGATGGCATCTCTCCGAAGATCA
>CAZRHW010000096.1:0-7329 GCA_964599785.1 uncultured Bacteroides sp.
AAATGCGTGATTTTGTTCGGGCCATCAGTAATTATGCCAAATCAGCCGATTCAACCTTCATCATGATCCCCCAGAATGGTCAGGAGCTGATCACACTGAACGGGGATAATAAAGGAGCGGCCGACCTTACATACCTTGCAACCATTGACGGACAGGGACGCGAGGATCTGTTTTACGGATATGATGATGACAACAAAGCTACCCCTTCAGTTGAGACTGAATACATGGCTGATTTTCTGGATTTAGCAGAAGAATACGATGTTGTGGTACTTGTGACAGATTACTGCAGCACTCCCGCAAAAATGGACGACTCTTATTCGAAAAATAATCTTAAAGGGTATATTTCTTTCGCTGCCGACAGCCGTGAACTTGACAAAATCCCCTTCTATCCCTCTGCCCCATATAACGAAAACAATGCTGAGATCACTTCACTCGGTGAAATCAAAAACTTCCTTTACCTGATCAATCCCGATAAGTTCTCAGGCAAACAGGATTTCATCACCGCCATTACAGCAACCAACTATGACCTCCTTATTATGGATCTTTTTTTTGATGAAGATCAGTTTACAAGTACCGATATAGAAGCACTTAGAAATAAAGCAAATGGTGGCAAGAGATTAGTTGTCAGCTATATGAGTATTGGTGAAGCTGAGGATTACAGGTACTACTGGAAAAGTAGCTGGAAAAAAGGTAATCCTGATTGGATGTATAAGGAGAATCCCGACTGGGAAGGGAATTATAAGGTCAAATACTGGATGGATGGATGGAAGCAGATCATCTTCGGAAATGAAAATGCCTATCTTGATAAAATCCTTGAGGCTGGATTTGATGGCGTTTACCTCGATATTATCGATGCGTTCGAATATTTTGAGGAGCTTTAGGGACTTGGAGCTGCCCGCCCGTACCGAACGGTACGTTCGGGCGGGGGAGCTAGGGGCTGGGTACTGGGGATTGGGTGCCGTTGAATTGCAGTCTGCTTAAGCTGACGGCAATTTGTAATCAATCTCTAATAAACATGATCAATCTTCAACATAATCCAAGAAAACTCCCAAAAGGCAGAATGGTTCTGTATATAATACTTCTGCTTATCGTTTTGATTATAATAATCAGGTGGGGTGCCATTCATCATTTCTTCACCAGCATCTTTTAAAATCTCATTCCGTAAACAATAACAGACAAAGTGCAAAAATCTTTATGAGATCTGTTGATTTCCCATTGTTTAATTAATATCATTTTTTCTTAACTTAGTCCGGATTGTTTTGTTCGTTGATATAAAAGGCTTCTCGCAGATTTCCGCAGATTTGAACGCGGATATTCGCAGATTTACTTTTGAGTATTTATTTTTATCAGCGTAAATCTGCGAGAAATAAAAACACAAATTCGTTTAAAGATCTATAATTATTTACAAAATGTTATGAAAAACAGAGTACTTCTTCTCTTGCCTGCATTTTGTATA
Source organism: uncultured Bacteroides sp. (assembly GCA_964599785.1). Classification (GTDB taxonomy): domain Bacteria; phylum Bacteroidota; class Bacteroidia; order Bacteroidales; family SM23-62; genus LJUQ01. Next base: position 1,457 of record CAZRHW010000096.1, read on the forward strand.
TTGAGCATCACGAATGCACAGGTTAATTACAAGGGTGCCAGGGTTGTCACTACCGGGAACCAGCCGGCTATTATCAACCGTGCATTGATCGTGGGCATTTCCGATTATCTGAACATCGATGACCTTCAGTTCGCACATTCGGATGCTTTGTCGTTTTACCAGTTTCTTCTGTCACCGGCAGGAGGCAGTCTTGACAGCTCAAATATCATGTTGTTGCTCAATGACGATGCTACATCCGCGAACTTCTTTTCCGGCCTCGACTGGTTACTTAATGAAACACAGGAAGGGGAGACTGTCGCGATTTATTTTTCAGGACATGGAGACCTGGAAACAAAAACGATTCGTCAGAATGGTTTCCTTCTCGGGCATGATTCGCCAAAAGCATGTTATATGGCCGGAGCTATCGGTGTCGGATATGTTCAGGACTACCTGGCAACACTGGTCACAGCAAACAAAGCAAAAGTACTGATGATCTCCGATGCCTGCCGCTCAGGAAAACTTGCCGGAGGGGCTGAAGGACTGAAAAATACGACCGCGGCTCTTGCCGAACAGTGGGAGAATATTTCAAAGATCCTTTCCTCACAGGTGGGTGAACTTTCAATGGAAAGCACTAAATGGGGAAACGGAGCCGGTGTATTTACCTATTATCTGATCCGTGGATTATCCGGACTGGCAGACCGGAACCGTGATAATAATGTGACCCTGTTTGAACTTAATGTTTTCCTGTATGATAACATATCCAGGGAGACAAATGGCAACCAGACACCCCTTATCGATGGAAATCAGGGCACCGTCATCGCCTTTGTCGATAGTCTTACCCTTGTGGCACTGCAACAACAATCGGAAGAAGGATCAGGACAGTATCTTGCTATGGGCACAAAAGGTTTTATGGATGATATAAAGGAACAGCTTGAACCTGAATCTTATGAGATATACCTGAAATTCCAGGAATGTATCGACAAAGGAAAGCTTGTTAACGACTTATGGGATACGGATACCTTAAATGCATACTATTATTATGAAAAACTGATCACAACCCAAAGTGCTGAAAAGATTCACAACAGGATCAGGAGAACCCTTATGGCTGCTTTACAGAATAAAACACAGATATATCTGAATAATTACGTACGCGGAAAGGATGTGACAGATTCCATCAACCTTTATCAGGCGTACCTTGAACAGAAAAAAGCCTTCGAGATGGTTGATTCATCTTTTATTTTGTATGATAATATCAAAGCCAGGTATCTCTTTCTGGAATCGATCTATTCATGGGATAACGATGAACAACTGAGAATGCTTGAAGAATGTGTTCAGGCAGAACCGGATGCAGCCTACGCGTTCAATGAATTGGGAACGATATACGATAATATGAAACAATATGATAAAGCGCGGAATGCATATGAAACAGCCATCAGTCTCGCTCCAAACTGGAGCTATCCGTATAATAACCTGGCTATCGTATACTATGACACCAAAGAATATGAAAAAAGTAAGGAATACTATCAGCTTGCCATGGAAAAAGATGTCATGCTGGTAAACCCATATTACAATATAGGTATTTTATATTACCATCTCGGTGATACGGCTACAGCCATAGACTATTACAGGAAAGCTATAGCTATCGATTCCACTTATAAGAATGCATATATAAACCTTGGTATTGTCTATGTGGAAAATGAAATGTTTACTGATGCCGAATCGCTTTATAAACAATGCATCACATACGCTGATGAGGCAACCGGTTATAACGGGCTGGGTTATATATATCATAAACAGGATCAATATAATGAAGCAGAAAAATATTATCTCCGGGCATTGGAATACAACGACTCCGATGAAAAGATCTATGATAACCTCGGGGAGCTCTATGACGATATGGAAAAGTTTGATCTGTCCATCGAGAACTACATGAAAGCCCTCGAAGTCAAACCTGGATACAGCAATGCACTTCAGGGTCTTGGGAACACCTACTTCAGCATGGAGGAATACAGGAAAGCACTTGATTACTATTTTCAGGCAGACAGGAGTGAAAGGGATTCAAAAATCACCATGTATAACATTGGCAATGCCTATTACTACCTGGAAATGAATGACTCGGCAATGCACTTTCTGAGACTCGCCCTTGAGATTGATCCGGAATACACACTTGCATTGATCCGCATTGGAAATATTTTAGCAAAAAATAAGGAATTTGATTCAGCAGTAGACTATATGATGAAAGCCTATAAAATAAATCCGGATGATGAGGATGTTTTGAACAGCATCGGTATATTTTACTATCATCAGAAGCTGTATGACAAAGCAATTGATTACTATCAGCAGGCTTTGAATAAAAAAGAAAAATTCAGGGAAGGATGGTATAATCTGGCCAATTGCTATGATATCCTGGAAAACTACGATACAGCAGCGCTCTATTATCACCATGCAATCAATGTTGATCCCGGATATGTTTTGGCATATTACGGATTGGGTGATATGTATTATGACAATGAAAATTACGATTCAGCCCATGTTTATTTTAATATTGCATATGGACTCAATCCTCAAAACAAAGATGTATTGAATGGCATGGGAAATCTTTATTACGACCTGGAAATATATGACACAGCCATCATATATTATACTAAAGCTATCGATATTAAAAACAACTTTAAAGAAGCCTGGTATAATCTTGGCAGTTGCTATCAAATGATGGGAGATGATATCAAAGCTCTTGAACATTACCGGAAAGCAATCGGGATTGATCCCTCCTATGCCAAGGCATATTCAGAAATCGGGGATGTTTTTTATGATGCATCCGTGTATGATTCTGCTGAAGTATATTTATCCAAGGCCCTGGAACTCGACAATCAGGATAATGATATTCTAAATGCCCTTGGTAACTTGTATTATAGCATGGACGAGTATGAGACTGCTATCAATTATTATAACAAAGCACTGGAGATCAAGAATTTCAGGGAAGCCTGGTTTAACCTGGGAAACTGTTACGACCAGCTTGAAAACAATGAGAAAGCCATTGAAAATTATCTTATGGCCATCCGGACAGATTCGACATATGTTCTGGCCTTAACCACTATCGCAGAAATCTATGAGGATTTAGGTGATAAGGAAACGGCTCAATCCTATTACCTGAAAGCAATTGAATATGATCAGTCTGATGTGGAGGTTTTAAATGATATAGGGAATTATTATTATAACAACTTTGAATATGAAAAAGCACTTGAATATTATATGAGGATCATCGACCTGGATCCTGATTATAAATATGCCCTTGTCAATATGGGGAACACTTATGATGTACTCGGGGAACCTGAAAAAGCAATTGAATATTATGAACGTGCCATACATATAGATGATGAGTATCTTTTTGCATATCAAATGACAGGACAGATGTATTATAAAATGGGAGAATATGAAAAATCAGTTCAATATTTTGAAAGAGTCAGCCAGTTGAATCCCGATTATATTTGGGGCTATGACTACCTCGGATACGTATATTACAATCTCCTTGAATATAAAAAAGCTATCCCCTATTTTGAAAAAGTACTTGAAATAGATCCGTCGTTCACAGATGCCTGGTACCAGCTGGGAAATATTTATCAGCACCTTGAAAAGTATAAGGAATCTGAAAAACATTTTAAAAAGAGTCTTGAACTGGATCCTGAAAACTACAACTATTATATCGGACTTGCATATACCTATCTCAGGATGCAGAAATATGATGAATCAAAGGATCTGTTCCTTAAATCCATTGACCTGTCACCCGAAATTCCTTTCAATTACTACAATGTGGCATGTTTCTATGCAGTCCAGGACAAGAAAGATGAAGCCCTTGAATGGCTGGAAAAAACTTTCGATAAAGGATTTGACAATTTCGATCACCTGCAGACAGATCCTGATATTGAAAATATAAGAGGTACTGAAAAATTCGATGAGCTTGTAAAGAAATACAAAGGGGAATTGAATGATGAATGATATGATCAGGATACAAATGATTACTTCTCATAATACCGGGGTATTGCTGAAAAAATCATTGGATTTCCAGGCGAACCAGCATAATTGTATAGGGCATGATCTCGAGGACATTACCTGTAAATTGAATATTTTCTTCCTCGATTTTCACATCCGGTGTTTTTCCCGGTTCATTATATGCTTCAGGATCCGAATGATGGATTGTCCATTTCTTACCTGCCTCATTAATCATTGTTTCTCCAAGATCAAGCGATACATGCCGGACACTTTCATTGGGATTAACAATGGCTATGGTGAGAGCTTGTCTGTCTGAGGTAAGTGCTGCGGCAATATCGATATCCCCTGCCCTGCCTTTTATCTCCACAGGGATGGTGCCGAAATGGTTCCGGTATAATATTAGCGGAAGTGCAGTAGTTGCAAAACCGGAAGCTGTCTTTGTGGTTTTAATGCATCCTATAACATTAACCGTCTGGGCGTAATTTGCCATGAAATACATGTCACTGTTCCTGAAATATTCATGAAGTCCAATCGCAACACCAAGTGCATCTTTTTGATGATAACGCACGCCCAGCTGGCCATACAGATAATCCCCATACCAGTAATTCCACTCATCCATGGCAATCCTGATATCTTTCCCCTTCAATTCTTCAATTTCACTACGATATTTCCTGTGCGCATCAGCTTTCAATTTAATTTGCCTGGCGAGTTGCATGCAGTGTTCAGGAACATTTTCCATTTCCTTGCAGTAAATATGTTCACTGATAAGGTTCATGTATTCCGAGCATTCCCTGAGCATGGTCTCGCTCCATTCTCCAACTTCTCCTACACCAATAAGTTTAATGGATGGATCAATATTCCACATTGCTTCAGCAACACGGTTATGTTTTTTTACATACTCTTCCAGTGGCAAATGACCCAGTTGCCAGCTTCCGTACATTTCATTTCCAACAGCCCACCATTTAACCTGATAGGGTTCGGCATGGCCGTTACCGGCGCGGAGTGCACCCATAGGTGAATCAGCCGGCCCGTTGCAGTATTCAACCTGCTCCGCTACTTCCTCAACCGTGCCCAGACCTGTATTGACTGCAATAAACGGATCAGAACCAAGCATTTGCATTAAATCCATGTACTCATGTATACCGACGTCATTATGTTCAACACCTTTCCAAGCAGGATTTTTCCGGGGTGGCCGCAGATCCCTTTCCCCTATACCGTCCTTCCAATTATACCCGCTGACAAAATTACCTCCCGGCCAGCGGTAAACCGGTGAATTGAGTTCCTTCAACAAGGCAATCACATCTCTGCGCCAGCCTTTAACATGATCCGCCGGCATGAGCGACAGTGTGCCAATCTTAAATTGTCCTTTCCCTTTACTTACTATTTCAATCTGCACATTTTCATCTGTTGATCGTGAAGAAAATTCCAACGGGTAAACGCTGAATTCAGAATCTATGGTCCCGATTTTCTGAGATAATATATCACCGTTTCCCATCACAAGCTGAACCATAATCGGCAATGCGCTTTTATCACCTGCAAGGATGATCCTGCCTGTATAATTTTTACCTTCCAGAAGGGAAATACCTTCCTGGGCTATACCGGTTGCTGTTCCATTACCCGATAAATGAATAACCGGGGAATGCTTTCCGGTAAAAGCATTTACAGAATCCATTGTAACAGTTCCCGGGGGACCAATCACTTTCCATGGTGATGCATTCAGGTATTTATATTCACCGGTATTCCAGTATGGATCGTCATCAGTAGCCCATGGTTGATAGTCATCCGTTACAGGATAATAGAACTTCCGGTCTTCCAGCATCTCCGCCCATATTCCGCCATATATACAGCGCCCGAGATGTTCAATAAACTGGCCATAGATATATTTTGATATGGGCGCTCCCGTC
>CAZRHW010000097.1:0-7280 GCA_964599785.1 uncultured Bacteroides sp.
AGGGATCCGCAATAAAAGGCTTTTAATCATTTCGTCCCTCACATCGGGAAGCATTGTAATATTTTTAATCTTAAGTTCATGTTCATTCAGGTTCCCGAACTGTTTTGGCTGTACAACACCCCTGATCATCAAAGCATACCCTGGAGTGAAGAAGTTTTTAAAGGTAACATAATCCAGGTTGAACAGAACAAATCTGAAAGAATCGACATAGTCTTCGATAATGATGGCACCGTATGGTTTATTATTCTTTGTGAAGCCTGAGGTATGTGATTTCACAAGTCCTGCGATAAAAATTTCTGTACCTTCAAGCGATCTGAGATCTTCCAGATCGGAAAGGGAATGTGTACAGAAATGTTCAATTTCGAGTCTGTAATTATCGAGAGGATGGGCAGTGAGGTACATCCCGATTAATTCTTTTTCTTTGTCCAGTTTGTAAAGTAAAGACCAGTCATCCGTTACCGGAATTTCAGGACGGCTGTAATGCAGGTCAGATTCATCACCAAACAGGGATTGCTGGTTGGTTTGTTTGTTGAATTGAACTTTATGGCCGTAGCGGATGAGGTTTTCAATAATGGAGGTTCCTTTACTATCCTCAGCGAAATATTGTCCCCGCGTAATCTCTCCGAAACAGTCAAATGCCCCTGAGGCTGCAAGAGCTTCCAGGCTTTTTTTGTTGACTGACTGAAGATCAACACGTTCAACGAAGTCATAAATATTTTTATATGAGCCGTTTTGTTCCCTTTCTTCCAATATTTTTGAGGCTGCAGATTCTCCCAGTCCTTTTATAGCTCCCAGTCCGAATCTGACGATGTCATTTTTACCTACCGTGAATTTGATCATACTCTCATTGATATCGGGCCCCATCACAGACAGACCCATTCTTTTCGCTTCACTCATGAAGACCGTAATCTTTTTAATATCGTTAATGTTACGGCTGAGGACTGCAGCCATGAATTCTGCAGGATAATGGGCTTTGAGCCACGCTGTCTGATAAGAGACATAGGCATAACATGTGGAGTGCGATTTGTTAAATGCATATTGCGCAAAAGCTTCCCAATCTGTCCAGACCTTTTCGGCTATACGTCTGGCAATTTTATTTATTTCACATCCTTCGATGAATTTTTCCCTGAGCTCATCCATCATTTTTCTTTTCTTCTTACCCATAGCTTTTCTGAGCGAATCGGCCTGGCCACCTGAGAATCCTGCCATGGCCTGGGAGAGGAGCATGACCTGTTCCTGGTAAACAGTGATCCCATAGGTATCTTTCAGATATTTCTCCATTACGGGAAGGTCGAAATGAATTTTTTCCCTGCCATGTTTTCTTTTGATATAGCTGGGGATGTAATCCATTGGTCCCGGCCGGTAAAGGGCATTCATCGCGATAAGGTCCTCAAAGCGGTTTGGTTTAAGTTCTCTGAGATGCTTCTTCATCCCATCAGATTCAAACTGGAACAGACCAGTTGTCTCACCCCTGCTATAGAGTTCAAAGGTTTTCTTATCATCGAGTGGTATATCACCGATGTTGATGGTTTTACCTTTTGAATGCCTGATTATTTCAACAGCATCTTTAATGATGGATAGTGTTTTCAATCCAAGGAAATCCATTTTAAGCATGCCTGCCGATTCAACATGATTTCCATCAAATTGTGTAACAAGCAGATCTGTTTCCTTGGATTTACAAATCGGAATATGTTCAATCAAGTCGTCTCTGCCGATAATAATTCCGCATGCATGCAATCCGGTATGTCTGACGGACCCTTCGAGTGTTTCGGCATACCGGAGGGTTTTTTTAATCAGTGGATTGCCGGAATTTCTTGCATCTTCCAGTTCCTTTACTTCTTTGTATGCTTTCCTGAGGTTTGTTCCCGGCCGCTCAGGCACCAGCTTTGCAAGGCGATCGGCCTCATTGAGAGGCAATTTTTCAATTCTTGCAACATCCCTGATAGCCATTTTAGCTGCCATGGTACCGAATGTAATAATATGAGCCACCCGGTTCTTTCCATATTTTTCAACAACATAGTGTAATACAAGTTCCCTGCCGTCTTCGTCAAAATCAATGTCGATGTCAGGTAATGAGATACGGTCGGGATTCAGAAAACGTTCAAATAAAAGGCCATATCTTATCGGATCAATATCCGTTATCCGTGTGCAGTAGGCTACAACTGATCCGGCAGCGCTGCCTCTTCCCGGACCTACAGAAACTCCCATTTCCCGCGCTGCCCTGAGGAAATCCTGGACAATCAGGAAATATCCGGGGAATCCCATTTTCTTGATCACCCCGAGTTCGTATTCGATGCGTTTCGTCAACTCACCGGTAATCTCGCCATACCGTTTTTTTGCTCCTTCATAAGTCAGGTAATGAAGATATTCATCCGGATCGTTGAAATTGTCAGGTAAAGGAAAATCAGGCATGATCGGATTCCTGTTAAGGTCATAGGTTTCAACTTTATTGACAATCTCAATTGTATTCTCAAGTGCTTCCGGTATATCAGCAAAGATCTCATTCATTTCTTCCTGCGTCTTGAACCACTCCTGTTTTGTGTATCTCAGGCGATTAGGATCGTCCAGTTCAGACTGAGTATTCAGGCAGATAAGCCGGTCGTGTGCTTCCGCATCTTCCTGGTTAATGAAATGAACATCATTGGTGGCGATCAGTTTAATACGATACTTTTTTGCATAATCAATCAGTTTTTCATTGACAACCTGTTGTTTGGCAAAGGTGTCATGATCAAATGCCGGATCTCCTGTAAAATGACGCTGTAATTCCAGATAGAAGTCATCCCCGAATGTATCGATAAAGTAGTGCAGTGCTTCATCTGCCTGTTCGTCCTGGCCATTCAGAATATAAGATGGGATTTCACCTCCAAGACATGCAGTGGAGGCAATCAGACCTTCATGATATTTTGTCAGCAACTCACTGTCGATCCGGGGCTTGTAGTAGTGCCCTTCGATATAGGCAAGAGAAACAAGCTTCACGAGATGATGATACCCGACATTATTCCTGGCGAGCAGGATAAGATGATAGCCGCTTCGGTCATCTTTTTCGGTGTTATCGTACCGGCTCCTTTTAGCGTAATAAACTTCACATCCGATGATAGGTTTGATGGCTCTGCTTTTAGCCTCGTTCTGAAATTCCTTGGCCCCAAAAAGATTACCATGATCAGTGATCGCAACAGCCTTCATTTTATTCTCCCTGGCCTTATCAAGCAGAAGGGGTATGCTTGATGCACCATCAAGAATAGAATATTGCGTATGTACGTGTAAATGTGCAAAAGGAACCATGGTCCAATGTGTTGGGAGAATTAAGGATCTGGTAAGCCCGGACAGCAAATTTTCCTGAAGGTAAAAATAAGAAATTGAAAAATGGAATGAGTAGATGTTAATAAAAATTGAATAAGTATTTAGTAACTATTATCAAAATTTTAAGTGGGTTGTTTTCGATAATAATTTTAATATTTCTTGCAGATTCACGCAGATTGTTACGAAATTTCCGAGAATAATAATATTTCCGCTGGTCATTTCTGCGATAATCGGCGAATTAATTTGCGAAAATCAGCGAGAAATAAATATCATTGTTTCAGGTAAGAATTGAAGTTATGCTGATTTTATTCCGGGATAAAATAAAACAGAATTTTCTTTTAAGATTGGCAGATTTATCTATCTTTGCACTCCTGATTTGAAAAAGGTTTAACTAATTAATTTTAACGTATGTCTGTAAGGATCAGATTAGCACGACATGGAAAGAAAAAGTTTGCGTATTACCATATAGTAATCGCAGACAGCCGGGCGCCACGAGATGGCAAGTTCATTGAAAGAATCGGGACTTACAATCCAAATACCAATCCTGCAACTATCAGCATTGAGTTTGATAAGGCCATGGATTGGCTTGATAAAGGTGCCCAACCTACCGAAACTGTAAGAGCAATTTTATCTTACAAAGGAATTTTAATGAAAAGGCATCTTCTCGGCGGAGTACAAAAAGGAGCTTTCAGTGAAGAAGAGGCTGAAAAGAGATTCCAGGAATGGATGAAACAGAAGGAAGGAAAGATTGAAGCCAAGCGTGAAAGGATTGCCCATGAAAAAGATGACTCTGCCAGGAAACGTATCGAACGGGAGAAAAAAATCAGTGATGCACGGGCAGAAGAAATTCTGAAAAAAACCGCTAAGCTGGCTGAAGGTGAAGCGAAAGAGGCTGAAACAGAAGAGTCTGCTGCAGTAGTAGAAGAAGTGCCACAGGAGGTTCCATCTGATGAACCGGTAGCCGAACCTGAAGCTGATGAAAAAGGGGAATCACCTGAAGTATCTGATGAGAAATCATCACAGGAAGAATCTGCCGGAGAAGGATCTGTTGCTGAAGAACAAAAAGAAGAAACTGTTGAGGCACCTGTTGAAGTGGCAGAAACTGTAAAAGAAGGGACTGATGAAGTCCAGGAACAGGTTATAACTACAGAAGAATCTGCACCCGAACCTGCCAGCGAAAAGCCGGATGAACAGGCACAGGAAGCTGATGACGGAACAGAGGGGAAGGATATTGATGATAAAACCCAGGGAAAAGAAATTCCGGAAAAGCCCGAAGAAGATACAAAAGAATAATCCGAATTAAAATCATCATATATGATGACCAGGGATGATTATATTTCCCTTGGTGTGGTTGTGAAGACGCGTGGTATCTCGGGTGAGCTGGTGATAAGGAGCAAAAAAGAGATCCTGAAAATTAAAAGTGAATGGGAATCGGTCTGGATCGAAATTGACGGTCTGCTGGTCCCATTTTTTATTTCCTCCTTTTCCCGTGTTAAGGATAATGAGATAATTATTACCCTGGAAGATGTCGATGTACCGGAAAAAGCAGAAAAACTTACGGGGAGGAATGCTTTTGTCCATAAATCGGAGATCGTCCAAAATCAGGGGGATTACTTACCTGAGCAAATTCTGGGATACATGATCAACGATGTTCATTCCGGTGAGATCGGAAGGATCACAGGCATTGATGAGATCCCGGGCAATTCATTATTTCGGGTCAAATACGGAAACCGCGAGATATTGATTCCCATTCAGGAAGATCTCATCCGTGAAATAAATGAGAAAAAAAAATATATCCTGGTTAATCTGCCACCTGGATTTCTGGAGATCTGAATTACGTCTGTCAGAAATTAATATGCAGCATTTAAAAATTAAACAGGTCTTTTATGTACGATATAGTAGTGAAAAATTAAATTAACCATCATGAAATCAAAATTTTTAGCAATCCTGTTAACGGCAATTTTCCTTGCCTTTAATATGTCCCTGATAGCACAGACAAAAGAAGAAAGAACTGTCGGTACATTCTCATCCATTGGAATGGGCATTCATGGAGATATCTATCTGTCACAGGGCAGTCCTCAAAAACTGGTCATTGAAGCCGATGAGGATATCCTGAAGAAAATAGTAACCGAGGTTAAAGATGGAATGTTGAAGATAAAATTTTCGGAATACAACATAAGAACAAAATCTCCGGTAAAGATATGGATCACCATGGCTCAAGTTGACGGTCTGTATCTTTCAGGGTCAGGAAGTCTCAATGCAGAAACAGCTATTAAATCGGAGGAGATGGAAATGAGTGTGAGTGGAAGCGGGAAAATAAATGTAAAAGAACTTACTTGTGATGAGATTGATGTGTCTATTTCCGGTTCCGGTGATGTTAATCTTGGAGGATCAGCTGATGAAATGGATATTGCTATCAGTGGTTCAGGCGGTTGTACGGCTGATCAGTTCACAGTGGAGGAAGCAAATATACACATCAGTGGATCAGGCAGTTGTAAAATTAACGCTACGAAAGACCTGGAAGCTTCCATATCGGGAAGCGGGACAGTCTATTACAGAGGTAATCCTACCATAGATGCGTCTGTTTCAGGATCGGGAAAGGTGAGGCCATTGGAATAAAGATTGATCTTATAATTTGCAGAGACGCGCCACGGCGAGATTCTACAAATTAAACTATAATTTATTATCGGGATATATCACTCAGGAAAGAGACTTAATCTTGTATAAATAATCCTGGCTCAGGCCCGGATTTTTATTTTCTGATTATCTCAACTTCACCTTTTATTCCAAGCTTAATAATCCCTGATGGAATAGCATTTCCTGTCTCTTCCTGTTTCCAGCGGACGATATAATCCACCCCTGATTTAATCCTGTCAGATATTTCGCCGAAATTCCCGGGTGCGGCTTCTCCCGAAATATTTGCAGAGGTTGACACCAGCGGATTACCCAATCTGCTGATCAGTTTTTTACAAAAATCATCGGTTGTGATCCTGATACCAACTGAACCATCGCTGTTTAACAGATTCCTTGCAAGATTTTTGCCATGAGGGTAAATAATCGTCAGGGGACGATCAGTAACATCCATTAATTCCCACGCTATATCAGGTATGATGTCAACATAGCTATTTAATTTGCTGGCATCATCAAGCAAAATAATAAGACTCTTTACATCTTTGCGTTTCTTTAACCGGATAATCTTATCGACAGCATTCTCTTCTGTTGCATCACAACCCACTCCCCAGACCGTATCGGTAGGATAGAGAATAATGCCACCTGCTTTCAGGACCTCCAGAGATTTTATGATATCATCTTCCAAAATCAGTTTTTCTTTAGGTTATGTATTTGGTTATTATAAATAGGGTATATTTATTCTCCAATATTATTGGATAATATTCTGATACACCCTCATCATATTTTCTGCAATAGCCTTGTCATTAAATTTCAATGCATGTTCATATCCCTTATCGGTCATTTCTTTTCTGAGTTTCTCATCACGAAGGATTTTTATTATGGATTCTGCTATTTGCTCAACGTTCATGGGATCAATGTAGAGAGAATGTTTTCCGCCTGCTTCGGGAAAACAACCCCCGGCGGTAGTAATAACGGGAACTCTGGAATACAATGCTTCCAGTATGGGTATCCCGAATCCTTCGAAAATAGCAGGGTAGATAAATAATCCTGCCATCTGGTACAGGGAAGGCAGATCTTCATCGGGTACATTTTCGAGGAAAATGATTTTTTCCAGCCCGTGGTCTTCTATAAATTTTTTCACATGAAGGGCGTATGATGTGTGCCTGCCAACCACAACCAGCGGGACTGTAATTTTACCATGATAAATAGCCTTTACGACATTCAGCAGATTTTTCCGTTGTTCAACTGTACCAACATACAGTATATATCCTTGTGACAGATCATATTTTACCAGGACCTCCTCCTTTTTCGCAGGGCTGGCAGCATGATAGAAGATTTGATTACAACTC
>CAZRHW010000098.1:0-7234 GCA_964599785.1 uncultured Bacteroides sp.
AAGTCCTTGCCGGATATGATCCCACACTTCAGGTGGGGGTTCCTGAACCCAATGCCTTAGCTTCCTGCTGAAAATTTTGTCAATATGATTCTTTCTACTGACCATATACGCTAAAAAATAAACACATTAACCATTATTCCACTATTCCATCTGGAAATGACTAAAATTGAAGTGTGAGCAAAGGGTTTGGGAGAATTAATGACTAAAATTTCAAATTTTAGCTCATTCCAAATTTTAGCTCATTTTAAATTTTAGCTCATTCCAAATTTTAGCTTATTCCAAATTCGCACGACTTCTCTTGTTTTATAAATTAATACTACTTTTACAATCAACATAGAGGCTAATTAACTCAAGTTGCCAGTTGCAGGTTGGGAGTGTGTCACAGCTACAACCTGTAACTTGTACTAGCAACTTAGGTTAATTAGATTAAAAACATGTAATCACAGATTATGGCTCAGGATGTTGTTATAGGAATTGATATTGGTGGGACATTTACCAAGTATGGATTTGTAGATATTAAAGGAAACAGCTATCTCGAAGGTTCAGTTAATACATCTGATCATCCGGATGTTGATTCCTTTCTGATCAGTCTATTCAATACTATCCGGGAATCCTTGAAATCATCCGGCAAAGAATTCAGGATCAGAGGAATAGGTGTTGGTGCCCCGAATGGTAACTATTATAGTGGAACAATTGAATATGCTCCGAATCTTATCTGGAAAGGAGTCATCCACCTTGCTGATCTTATGAAAAAGTATCAGGATATTCCCGTTGCTGTAACCAATGATGCCAATGCTGCCGCCCTGGGTGAAATGTTGTATGGTGGTGCAAAAAATATGAGAGATTTCATTGTTATTACTCTTGGAACCGGCCTTGGTAGTGGTATTGTCGTTAATGGTAATGTTGTTTACGGTCATGACGGATTTGCCGGTGAATTGGGACATATTGTGGCCATTGACAACGGAAGAAAATGTGGTTGCGGGAAGAGAGGTTGTCTTGAAACCTATGCATCTGCCAGCGGGATTAAAAGGACTGTTTACGAATTATTGGCCGATCTCACCGAAGCCAGTTTCCTCAGAAAGGTCAGTTTCGAAGATCTTACTGCTAAAATGATCTGTGATGCTGCAGATAAGGGTGACAAGATCGCTTTAAAAGCATTTGAAATAACCGGCGAAATCCTTGGCAGGAACCTTGCCAATGCAGTTGCTTTTTCCAGCCCCGAAGCAATCTTTTTGTTTGGTGGATTGGCCCAGGCCGGAGACCTGATCCTGAAACCTACCAAAAAATCTATGGAAAAAAACCTTCTGAAGATATTTCAGAACAAGGTGAAATTGTTGCCTTCAGGATTACAGGATAAAAATGCAGCAGTACTCGGGGCAGGAGGACTGATATGGAATGAAATAAGAAAATAAAGAAAGAAAATTAAATTTCCGGATTTTGAAATCTGCGGCTGCTAAATCCCTTTACATTTCTTGCTTACCTGAAGTGTGAATCAGAATTATTCTTAAACTTATTTTCTTTTATCCAGGTTCCATTTAAGCTCCAGGTCCCAATTCGCCCTTACTTCAATGGCTCCGGTATAATAAAGTACCTTTTCCGGTTGTATCTTATCAAGATACCTGCCTGTATCCCATTTCCCGTTCAGGTTATTGTCAAATATTACTTTCAGCTTATATTTCCCGGGTTCAAGGAAGGGAAATTCCATTGGGCCATCCTGAAAGTGTATCTTCTCCCTGATCACCTGTTCTTTTTCATTCATCAGTTGAACGATGATCTGTTGGTTAACATGCTCCATCAAAATGATAATCTTACCATAATGATCAAGGGATTGTATTCTGTATGTCAAATCAATGGTATCATTTGTCAGGCCGTAAATATCTGTAAAAGCTCCCGGTTCAATGAATAACCGATAATCCATAGCCTCCTCCCAGGAATGCTCCAGATAGTAATTCCTGATGAATATTGAATCATTCATTATCTGGAATTCACAGGGTAACTCTTCATTGTTTTCCTTTATGAACAGGTTGATTTTTGATTGATCAGGAAATGCTACCGGATGATCAGGAGTAATTTTTATCTTCCTGTATATGTCAAGTGTCCCACCTTTACGAATATTGAAAGATAATCCCAGGGTTTCTTTTTTTACTTCCTCTTCCTCATCTTCTTTTTTTTGTTCTTTTCTTTTCGAAACCGTTTGAGTAATAACCATATACAGCGTATCATCATAAGGGATATAATTCAAAACTGAATCTGTTACCCTATAATTCAGATGTAATTTCAGGGTATCCTGTTTATATATTAAGGAATCCCTGATCCAATAAACCAGCGTATCACCCATTTTAAAATTTTCAAAAATGAACCAGTTTGTATCATGTGCAAAATTCAGTGGTTCAATTATCAGGGTATCTGTAAGTGGACGATTAAAATAAAATTCGAGCCTTTTCGGATCTGTTCTTCGGTAATCAGATAAATACTGAGGTTTCCTATCCTCCTGGAAAAAATATAAATCAAAACCAAATGAAAAATGCATTTCCTGAGGAACAAGCAATGTGTCCTGAAAATCAATCCCGGAAGTATCATTCCGGGTAATTGCTAATGAATCAATGGTCAATGTATCCTGTAAAAGTTTGATAGAATCAAGAAACGCTTCGATCAGTTCAGGAGAAAGAATGAACGTTGTATCCATGAAAGCTATCATTTCGTCGGGATTATCATAAAGAAAATTGGAATTCACATCCTTCAGGGCAAAAACCTTAAAAGTATCCGGTCTGATATTATTGATGAAAAATAAACCTTCCTGTGATGCTTTTCCGATATAAAGGGGCATATCATGATAAGGCACCGAATCTTTATCTACATCGTAAAGCATAATATAAACAGCTTCTTTGGAGGGCTGAAGGTTAAATGCATTCAAAATAATCCCGGAGACTCCAAGCGAATCAATATACTCTCCGGTAGAAAATACAAATTCATAGTTTTTAAGTATATTCCCTTCATGGTAGTCAGCAATAGCCTGACCAAAATTGAGTGTATACGTTGTATTATCCCGTAGTTTTTCATGAAGGTCAACAATGATCGATTTTTTTCTGATGCGAACAATCGGTTTAACTTCCATTGGAGGAGAAACCATGAGCTCCAGGTTTATGTTTTTAAGCTGTATAAATTCGTCAAATTCTATTTCGATCCGATCCTGGTTAAATTCAACAGAGGGATTGGCCGGTTTTGTTAATACAACTCCTGGAGGCGATTCATCTTTTATTCCCCCTGTAAGACTTCCAATCTTTGCACAACCCTGATACCCTAATATTGCGCCAGACAGAAACAATATGAAAATGTATTTCTTCAAAAAACCATCTGCTTATGCGGTTACAAACTTACAAAGTTTAAAGTTTATTATATCCGAATTTAATTAAGGGAAAAAAAAATTTAAATAAAACCACAGAGACAGCAGCGCAGGCACAGCATGCCCACTGAAAAAATACCATCCAATAAAACCTTCCTGATACCGGTTATTTCTATGTTTTTACTTTGATTGAAATTCATGGCTTATCCATGTAATCCGGAAATTGCTGATCTGATCCTGTATATTTTAAGAATTATTTATAAGTTTGCTTCTTCTAAATCAGGATTGTTATGATCATCAATGCCATTAATTGGAATGTTAATCCGGAAATTTTCCGGATTGGCAATTTTGCTGTCCGTTGGTACGGCTTGCTTTTCGCATCAGGATTTTTATTTGGTTACCTGATCTTTTACAAATTCTTTAAGAAAGAAGGATTGACGGTTGAAATGCTGGATAAATTAACCATTTATATGGCTCTGGGGACGGTGATCGGGGCAAGACTTGGGCATTGTCTGTTTTACGAACCGGATTATTATTTGAGTAATCCTCTCGAGATATTGAAAATCTGGAAGGGCGGGCTTGCCAGCCATGGTGCTGCCATCGGTATATTGATCGCTTTATATCTCTTTGTCAGAAAACATAAAAAACCTTACATCTGGATTCTTGACAGAATTGTTGTTGTTGTTGCATTGGGTGGTGCATTGATCCGCATCGGTAACCTGATGAACTCAGAAATATATGGTGTTGAAACCAGTCTGCCATGGGGATTCGTTTTTATCCGTAACCATGAAATCGTACCCAAGCATCCTACCCAGATTTACGAGGCGTTGACATATTTATTGGTATTCGGTTTACTTTTCCGGATTTACCTTAAAACCAAAGGGCAGTTTATAGATGGGACATTATTTGGATTGTTCCTGATTTTGGTATTCGGTGTAAGATTCTTTATCGAATTCATAAAAGAAGATCAGGTGCCCTTCGAAGAGGGTATGACACTGAATATGGGCCAGTGGTTAAGTATCCCCTTTGTTCTGGTTGGGATACTGATTCTGTATCTTTATCGTAGAAAATCAAAAAAAGTCGTCCGCTCTAATACTGTTGATGATTAAGGATAAACGGTTTAAGATTAAATTCCTTCAGATTTTATTATATACCTTAAACCACTTGCCTTTGCTTTGAAATCAAATTTTTCTATCTTTGTTTTTATTTAATCCAAATTGAAACAAGTCGGGATTTTTTATGGTTCATCTACCGGTGACACTGAAAGGGCTGCCACATTGATCAGGGATAAAATCGGGCAAACAAGGGCAGTTATTCATGATATCTTCGAATCCCGTGTTGAAGATCTTGAACACTATTCTCTATTAATTATAGGTATTTCTACCTGGGGGACAGGAGAAATGCAGGATGACTGGAAAAGTTTTCTTATGAAGATTAGCAGTATTGACTTTAGCGGTAAGAGAGTTGCCTTATTCGGATTAGGTGACCAGGAATCATACCCGGATACTTTTGCAGATGCTCTCGGTATCCTGTCTACTATACTTCAACAAAATGGTTGTATCCTCACTGGTGAATGGCCTGTTAATGGATACAATTATATTCATTCCGAAGCAGAGAGGAATGGCAGGTTTGCCGGCCTGGTGCTGGATGAGAGAAACCAGCCTGAGCTGACGGAGGAAAGAATAATTTCCTGGATAAATATGATAGGATTTTAGAATTTCATTAAATGGAAGGAAATGTACTTTTAGCATTCGGATTGACTCTCTTTGCTGGACTTTCCACGGGAATTGGGAGTGCATTGGCTTTCTTCACAAAGACCACAAATACAAAGTTTTTATCATTGGCTCTGGGATTTTCAGGAGGAGTTATGATCTATGTCTCCTTCACTGAAATACTTGGAGAATCAAGAAATCTCCTGACAGGCGTTTATGGAACTGTAGCCGGCAACTGGTATGCTGTTATTTCGTTTTTCGGTGGTATCCTTATCATTGCGATTATCGATTTTCTGGTCCCTTCATTCGAAAATCCTCATGAAGCCCACCGAGTTGAAGAACTGGTAACCAATAATAATAATAATGGCAGCAGAAAGAAAGTGAATGGATTAATGAGAATGGGTATTTTGATGGCCCTGGTTATAGCCATCCATAACTTACCTGAAGGGTTAGCTACATTTGCTGCCGGCATTTCTAATATGCAAATTGGTATTCCTATTGCTATTGCCATAGCCATCCATAATATACCTGAAGGAATTGCGATCTCTATCCCCATTTATTATGCTACTGGAAGGAAAAGAAAAGCATTTCTCCTGTCGTTTCTTTCAGGTCTTGCTGAACCACTTGGAGCATTAATCGGTTATTGCTTCCTGTCTGTATTTTTTAGTAATACAATGCTGGGTATTCTTTTCGGTTCAGTGGCAGGCATTATGGTTTTTATATCCGTTGATGAATTACTCCCTACTGCACGTGAGTACGGGTACCATCATCATGCCATTTTGGGCCTGATCCTGGGAATGGTTACAATGGCCGTCAGCCTGCTATTATTCTTGTAAATATTCAGTAATTATTTTTACTTGATTGATAAATCAGACACAGAATTGAAAAGATTTTATCAGATAAATATCATATTACCCATGTTACCCTCCAGATGGAATTTGGTTGCTGTGATGATGCCAATATGATCCATCATAAATAAATGTTAAACCTTCCATTATAATTTTCCCATCACTCCGAATTAAGTACATTTGAGTCTTTTTATCTTTAATATGGTGGAATTCATTCATACATATTCCCGTGAATTCGGATCGGCATTATTGGAAATCGTCCGGGAGATGTCTCCCTATCTGCTCCTTGGATTTCTTTTTGCGGGAATTTTATATGTCTGGTTCCCCAGAAAGAAAGTATACAGATACCTTGGAAAGCCGAATTCTGCTTCAGTGCTTAATGCAGCCCTGATTGGAATCCCATTGCCTTTATGTTCCTGTGGTGTTATTCCTACAGGTATTTCATTTTACAATAGCGGGGCTTCAAAAGGCTCATCTGTTTCATTCCTGATATCCACACCTCAGACAGGTATGGATAGCATCATGGTGACTTATTCACTTCTTGGACTTCCTATGGCCATTATCAAACCCATTATTGCTTTGTTTACAGGATTACTGGGAGGTATTCTTACAAATCTTTTCAGCAAAAATAAAACCGGCAGTGAATCCTTGAAAAATGAGTCTGTCAATGAAGAAAACGGGAAAAACCGGTCATTGACGGGTATGCTTCGCTATGCTTTTGTCGAATTTCTTGAAGATATTGCCAAATGGCTGGTCATAGGGCTTCTTCTTGCTGCCCTGATAGATGTGTTAATACCGGATTCATTTTTTACAGCTTATCTGGGTAATGAATATCTTGAAATGTTGTTGATCCTTGTGGCAGCTATTCCGCTATATGTTTGCGCTACCGGATCCATCCCGATTGCTGCTATGCTTATGCTCAAAGGTCTGTCACCGGGTGCAGCCATCGTATTCCTGATGGCAGGTCCTGCTACGAATGCCGCCACAATAACAGTGATCGGAAAGGTATTTGGTAAAAAAACCTTATTCTTTTACCTTTTTTCAATCATTACCGGTGCATTATTTTTTGGGATTATCGTGAATAACTTCCTTCCCAGGGAATGGTTTACAAATCCCCTGCAATTCTTTCATGGAGAACACCATGAACATGGATTTCTTCCTCATTGGTTACAGGTTGGTTCAAGTGTCCTTTTGTCTCTATTAATACTGAATGCTCTTATCAGAAAGTATGGCAGGAAATTATTACCGTCAGGAATTAAAAACTCAGTTAAATCAACAAATATCAATCTGAATATGAAAGACAAAGAAGTTATAGGGGAAAGTTACAACCG
>CAZRHW010000099.1:0-7227 GCA_964599785.1 uncultured Bacteroides sp.
GAGAGGATTGTTACCCCTTAAGGTTGTTTCTTCACTTAGCCTTAGCCTCAGCCTTAGCCTCTATTTGACGAACGTTACATAAACAGGCAAATGATCACTGACACCTCCATCGTACTCTGATCCTTTATAAGTAGGATTAGGGACATATTCCCCGGATTCCTGATCCTTGTAAAGCATCCATTCTTCTTTCAGGATTTTTCCACCATCAAAATCAGCATGATAATTCAATCTGTCCCTTATAAGTGACTGGGAGACGATAATCTGGTCAAGCATGTTCCAGTTGCCCCTGTAAAAATATGTACCTGAATTATTGATGTTATGTAAGTCATACATCAGGTTATAAAATTCCCTTGATGTTGCATTTTTACGTTTATTGTTTGCCAGAAGCATTTCATTGATACTTCGGTTCGTTGGTTCATCATTAAAATCACCCATGATCACAATTTTTGCCTGCGGATCTCTGTTCATGAGCACATCAATTTCTTTCCTGAGAGCTACTGCAGCAAAGATCCTTTTTGGTTCAGTTTCTCTTTGACCTTCCGAACGGGAGGTCCAGTGATTAACAAAAAAGTGAAACGTTTCACCGTTCTTTTCATTGCCCGTAACATAAAGGATATCACGCGTGGTCTCCGATGAGTCAAACGGAAATATTACCGGGATAGTTTTATAGTTGCTTACGGTAAAACAATCGGCAGCGTAAAGAAGTGCTACATCAATACCACGTTTATCCGGACTTTCACTATGTACAATGGAATAATTTCCTTTTTTCATTGATTTCAGTACGATCAGATCATCAAGGACTTTCTGGTTTTCAATTTCACCCAGACCTATTATCTCAGGTAGTCCGGAAGGATTCACAGAGCTCAGCACATGTGCGATATCTTCAAGTTTCTTTTCGTATTTCTCCTGGTCCCAGCCTTTTTCCGATGCCGGTGTAAATTCATCATCCTCTTTTAACGGTTCATCTTCTGTATCAAAAAGATTTTCAACATTATAAAATACAATGGTGAATTCTTGTCCTGATTTCTGTCCGTAAACAAAAACAGACAGGGCAACCAGCGGTATGATTAAAATTCTCTTCATATCAAAATATATTTCATTTATGCAAAATTAGCAGAATGATGGAACAATGAGCTAAAATTTAAAATGAACTAAAATGACTAAAATAGGAGTGCGAGTGAAGGGAAGGTGTAGCGTATAGAAAACTTTATAATTAGTTCATTTTTATCAAATCTGAGTTATTTAGTGCAGGCAACGAGATCCCTCCTCTCCGCCTGCGACGAATCGTCGGGATGACTTGTTTCATTCTTAGTTTTTTACTGGTACGATGACTTCAAGTCATCGTACCAGTAAGCACTCTCTTTGGCCCACACCCACCAGAAACCAGTCCCGACAAGTCGGGATTCCTTAGCCTTAGCCTTTAATATTCAAGTTCGTTCTAACATTCCATCATTCCAGTCTTCCATTATTCCATTCTTTGAATTTTTATTTATATATTTATCCTTATTCAGGAACAACTTAATTTATTTCACCGACCAGAAAACATCACCTATGTCCCAGCAGAATGCAGAATTACTTAAAAGGATATCCAGGCTTGTCAAGCAGAACCAGGATCTGATTGAGCAGAATGAGAAGCTTAACAAAGAGACTGAACGCTTACAGGATGAGCTTGAGAACCTTAAAGAAATTTTGTCTGATCTGAAAAAGAAAGGTGCAGTTTATGAAGAAAAGGAACATGAGGCTCCGAAGACCCTGAAGTTTAAAATGGTTACGGTTCTTTTTGCGAACATTCATGGTTTCAGCAAGATCTCGGATGAAATGGATGCGGAGGCTCTCATGGATGAACTGGATACTGTATTATTTCATTTTGATTCCATACTGAAGAAATATAAGATACAAAAGATTAAAACTATCGGTGATTCATACATGGCCGCAGGAGGGATACCCATTAAAAATATCACAAACCCGGTACAGGTTGTCCTTGCTGCCCTGGAAATGCAACATTACCTCAAGGAATACCAGGAAAATATGGATAAGGAGAAAAGAATATGGGATATCAAGATGGGAATTCATACCGGTCCTGTAACTGCCAACATTATCGGGAAAAAGAAGGTGGCTTATGATATAAAAGGCGATACAGTAAATATTGCCACACGAATGGAATCTGCTGCTGATGTTGGTAAACTTTTGTTATCTGTCATGACCAATGAGCTTGTCAAGGAATTTTTTGTCTGCGAGTATTATGGAAAACTTCCGGTTAAATATAAAGGTGACCTGGAAATGTTCACGGTAAAAGGTCTGAGGCCTGAATTTTCAGTTAATGGGGAGGGTATCCTTCCGAATGATATGTTTGAAACCAAGTTTAAGTTGATACAATTTACAGATATACAGGAGATTATATTAGATAAACTTGAGAAAGAGCTGCCTAAATTTCTTTATTACCATAATGTCAAGCATACTGTGGATGTTGTAACGGAAGTTGAATTGATTGGATGGGCAGAGGGTTGTACGGATGAGGAGATCCTGATTCTGAAGACTGCCGGACTTTTCCATGATGCGGGACATACGATAGCCTACGACAACCATGAAGATCTTGGATGCGGACTTGCCAGGGAGTTCTTACCAAAATATGGTTATTCGGAGGATCAGATCGATAAAATATGTGAGATTATTATGGCCACCAAACTTCCACCAAAACCAAATAACCTGCTTGAGGCAATCATTTGCGACTCTGACCTGGATTACCTGGGCAGGAGTGACATGATACCCGTCTCGAACACCCTTTTTAAAGAGCTGGCTGAACAAAACAAAATCACCTCATTTAATGACTGGAATAAACTCCAGGTGAAATTCATTTCAGGACATCAGTACTTCACTGAAACTGCAAGAAATCTGCGCGAGGTAAATAAGCAGAAACAGATTGAGAGAATTATGCAGCTTATAACCGAGGATTAAACCATAATCATTACCTTAAAATTTGAAATATATCATTCCCCTTTTCACAGGATCCATTCCTGAAGGGTAAAACATATTTGGCTGGCCTGATGGACCAATATCTGTTGGCGGAAGGAATTTGGTTCCGATCGGGGGTATGGCATGGAGGAAAGATATATCACCTTCGGGGAATGGGGGCACGGTGTAATCATTCGGAGCCCACTGTGGCGGATCAGGTGTGAACAGGTGAAGAAAAATATCCTCTGTGGTATTAAGTATCCAGAAAGGTTGAACATCGTTTTCAATCAGGACAGCATAGAAATTTGAATAATACCCTTTGAATTCCGGGTAATTCCACGATTCACCCGTAATTGTGTTGTTATATTCCTTTTCCCATACACCGAATCGGGTTCCCTGCATCCTGTTTTTCCAGACCCTGTAAGGACCGTCACCGACATACCTGACACCTGTTACAAGGTTTTCAGGGAATGTAAAACTGACACCTGCATAATCATAGGTGCCTTTTAACCTGTACTGGTAATCCAGACGGGTCCATTCTGATCCAATCCTCCAGATAACCTGATCCAGATCGTCTTTATAATTTACCTTTATCACAGCTTCACTTCCATCAAGGTAGTACTCAAGATTTCTGATTTGAGCTTCATGTGTGGAATGGATCACAGGGCCATTGGTAAAAGGAATAACCTGACCATTAACCATAACTTCAATAATGCGCCCATTGGTTTTGCTGAATTTTAATGAAGCCCGGTCTGTGACAATAACAACAGATTTGTCTTCCTCCTTTATTTGAATATCTGCATCCTGTCCCGGATTGTTTAACTGGTCAGGAAGGAAATCTGAAGGTGATTTAACCGGCCACGACCAGGTAAAGATTTCTCTGTCTGACGGATCATTAGCAGTGAAATAAAGAATATCATAATCTTTCCAGTCGGATGGTAGTTTAAGGCTTATGGTTCCCTGATGCCCGGGAGTAATATCCGGTGGCATGATGTCCCACATTTTATCTACCGGGAGTTGATCTTTGTTAACATGAAAGGGAAGCATCAGTTTTGCAAGTTTACCGGTGAAGCGGCACTGTGATAGATTTGTAAAAAAGTATCTGTTTGAAATTGTCAGATTACCATCGAAATCCGGAGGCAAATGTTCCATACTGATATAAGCCGGCGACCATATTTCTTTAATTGTATAAAAGCTTCCTTCCTTTTCCCTGTATGGGCCCAGGATACCATCCGGTGCATGATTTTTATCGGTATCTATGCTATCGTTAAGATCGGTTCTCACAACTCCTTCATCGATGAAGCACCAGAGGAATCCGCCGGCTGAAAGTGGATTATCCAGCATAAGGTTCCAGTAATCATCAAGTCCGGCACCATGGCCTCCATCGTATAATCCATGGAGGAATTCGGTTGGAAAGAAGATTTCTCTTCCCTGGAATAGCGTACCATTACCATAATTATATGGTTTATAATGCTGGGTATCTGTACCGTCAAAGATCTCCCACGGATGGATAACATAACGATCCTGTGGATCATATTTAGTGAATTCCCCGTCAAGTTCAGTATTCCAGCCACCTTCATTGCCGTTATCCCACAGAACAATACAGGGATGGTTCACATCCCTGGTAACCATTTCCCTGACCAGTTTCTTACCAATTTCGGTATCATAAGGTGGTTTCTGCCAGCCGGCAAGTTCATCCAGGACAAACAATCCAAGCGAGTCGCATGCGTCCAGAAAATGAATATCCGGTGGGTAATGAGACATTCTGACGGCGTTCATGTTCATCTCTTTGATAAGTAGGACATCCCGGATACTGAGTGCTTTGCTTGTTGTCCTGCCTGTCTCCGGCCAGAAGCTGTGCCTGTTCACTCCCTTAAACATGATCTTTTTACCGTTTACATAGATCCCATCATGATTTTTAAGCTCAATAGTCCGGAAACCAAATCGTTCGGTAATCTGATGGATCACTTTACCTTCTTTTAAAAGCCTGATTTGCACCTGATAAAGATTTGGAAATTCCGGACTCCATAACGAAGGATCATCAATCCTGGTATGTAAGTTAGTTTTACCATCATCTGTTAAGGAATTTGCAGAAAAAACATTTCCGACGGGTTTACCTCCACAGGTCTGTATCTGTGCCTCAAGGATCAATCCTTTTTCTTTTATCCGATGATATACCTCAACATTAAAAATTCCGTCAGCTCTGGCATCAATGGCCATACGATCGATATGGTTTGCGGGAACAGCTTTCAGATAGACAGGACGATAGATACCTCCGAAAACCCAGTAATCGGCCTTTCGCTCTGCCTCATTGACAGATTGGTCAGAAGAAACTTTGCTGACCCGTATTTCAAGCAGGTTGTCAGCATTAAAACGGAGCAATTTTGTAATATCAAACTGAAACCTGTAAAAAGCTCCCTGGTGAACAGGACCGGCAGGCTTTCCATTAATCTTGACTTCAGTATCTGTCATACTGCCATCAAAAACTATAAAAATATTTTTGTCAATCCAACTGTCAGGCACCTGGAAGCTGCGTCTGTATAGTCCTTCTTCTTTTGCGACGGTTTGCCCGTAATTATAAGTACCAAAACCCTGCAATTCCCAGCATGAGGGTACAGGGATCTTTGTCCAGTAGCCGCTGTTCCGGCCATCTGTACAATAAAAATCCCATTCAACAGGATCATCTTTTCCCTGGCCTGATAAATATAAGATTTCGGTCTCCTGGGAGCGAAGACTGAAGGTTGTGAGGAGAGATATGGTGAAGATTATAAAATTTTTTTTCATTATTTTAGTTTTAATTTCGTCAGCTAAAGCTAACGGTAATTGATAGCTAAAGATAGCAGAAATTTACCATGCTCACTCCACACTTTAGCTTATAGCCTTTTAAAGCTTTTTTAAGCGATCCATTTTTGTTCTCCATTTGGTTCATACGACTTTTTTTAATAATTTACTCCCAAATACTTATTTTATATACTACCTATGGCACAAATCAATGAAGAACTCATCCGGCAGGTCTTCCAGGAAATGACAAAATACCGCCCTTCTCTGACGAAATACATTATTGTTGATGAAGATGAGGATGAAGAGGTCGATTATAGGGTACTTGGTGACCAGATCATTAAGAACTATCCCTGGCCTGTTGGAGTTGAGTTAAGAAGGCTTTTCTCTGCATCAATGAGAGAGCTTGACAGGATGCGGCTTGACCAGATATTCAAGACAATAGAGAGAACCATGCAATTTGTATCTTTTGTCATGCTGTCACAACTTTGGCAGGATGCTATCAGGAAAAAAATAACAATTTCTGATAGTATTGCAACGGAATTTGAAAACCGGATGTCAGTGCTGTCAATGGGCAATTTTACCTGGTTGATCCGGGCCGTTGGCAATCTTTACCAGGACACAAAACAGGAATGGTTCATGCCGGAAATCAGCGAGAATTTTGATAAGAAATTTTATGCTGCACTTGATTTCTGGGTGCCTGAAAGAAATGAGATAGGCCACTATCAGATCAACCTGACGCAGGAAGAGATCGAAAAAAGATGCGTGGAATACGAAGAAAAATTAACGTTTATCCTGTTAAAAATTGCTTTCCTGGCAAAATACAGTCTCGTATCTGTCCGCGAGATCAAAGTCTTGAAGCCCAAAAACAGGGAAGCAAAATTCCATCATGTGGTGGACCTGCTGAACAGCTCCGATTCCGATTTTGCCGCAAAGGAAATTGATGAAGAGACATTTTCTGAAAGTCATTCTGTCCTGTTGATGAAATCAGTAAAATCCTTGGAAGAGTATTTGAATCTGTCTCCTTTAATCATCGATACCCATTCAGAAGTACTTGATACCAAGGAGAAATTTGGCATCAAGAAAGACATCTTCATGTACACCAAATTCAGAGGTGACCACCTGATGTATATTGGCACAGAGGTGACGGAGAAATGTGATTTGCGGGCATTGAGTAACTATGGCCAACTGGTGGAGGAGTTTAAGGAGCTGCTGGGGGCTATTTCACCAAAAGAAGTTACAGTTAATCCTTAATCTATATCCATGTTAGTTGCAGGAATCGACGAGATTCCTCGCTACGCTCGGAATGACTTACTTCGATTTATGAATTATGAAAAATCCCTTCAAATTCCTCGATGCCTACACCAAAGCCGATCGCGCCATCTTCTTCGGCCGCAACCGGGAGATCGAAGAGATGTACCAGAAGGTCTTCGAGAGTAAGATCCTCCTGATCTATGGTATCTCCGGAACCGGTAAAACATCCCTCATTAACTGTGG
>CAZRHW010000100.1:0-7219 GCA_964599785.1 uncultured Bacteroides sp.
ATTCAATTTTGCTTCTCAATATTGTAATTGCCTGTAGAAACAATGTCATCCTGAAGAGCGAAGCCTGCCTGCCGGCAGGCAGGCGACTGAGGGACCTCGCCGGGTCTGTCAACATCGCCTGATAAAAGTTATTATCATTTCTTCCAGAACGTCATGAATAATCGCGACGATCCAAATCAGGGATGGTCCACAATGACCAGGAGATCCCTCCTCGTTACACTCGTCGGGATGACTTGTTTTAATCTTAGATTTAATACTCATACCCTTCACCCACACATATTAGTTATCTTGAAATTCATACCGATAAGTCATATACCACATCCCTTTAATGACATCCCCTTCAAAATCGAACAGTGTATTACATTCCCATGATGATCCCTGGCCCCATGGATCTTTCATACCTGAAGAGATCCAGGCCGGCTCCCAGTAAAAAATGCCTTTACCCCCGCCATCTATGATCTCCTGTGTCAGGTCCCTGAGGTATTCATATTGTCCGTCGATTGTGGCATGGTAATCCGGAACCAGTTTATCCACCTGGATTATATTATTGTAATTATCATAGTTATCTGTTGTCCAGGGATAACCTGTTTCCATCACCATAACTTCTTTTCCATAATCCTTTTTTAATTCTGATATATAATTACTTACATTTGCCAGTTTTACTTCCGACCACATATAGTAGTAAGAAATTCCTATGATATCATAATCTGTCAGACCAGCCTCATCCAGGCCTTCAAACCAGTAGATGGCATTTTCAGGCTGGGCAATATGGATAATTACCTGAGGATTGATACTGCTGTTTTCACCAGCATCTCTCACAGCGGATATACCGGCATTTAAGAGGTATACAAAGTTCGTTTCGTTGCCTTCCCATCTTTTACCCTGGGGAAGGACAAATCCGGGATTGATTTCGTTCCCAACCTGGACATATTCAGGCATCAGCCCTTCCTTGTCAAGTTTTTGAAGCACATTGAAAGTATAGTCATAGATACTATCATGCAGAACCTCCAGGGAAAGTGATTCCCAGGCTTCAGGAATGATCTGCTTTGAAGGATCCGCCCAGGTATCGGAATAATGAAAATCCAGGCATACTTCCATTCCAAGCTCTTTCACTCTCTGAATTCCAAGCCTCACATCATTAAAATCATTATACATCTGTTCGCCTTCTGAACCATATACTTCTTTTGTCCAGATCGGTGTATGGAACAACCTGAAACGTATCACATTGGCCCCATATTTTTTGAAAATGAGATAAGGATCGGTCACTTTTCCCGAATCGCTGTATGTGCCGCCAAAATCCAGGATCTGGTTGACATAGGAAAGGTCTGCCCCCATCACAAACTGGTCGGTATTGTAGTATACTTTTGATGTATCATTACCATGGTTATTATTTGGAGGTTCATCATTTTTGCAGTTCGATAAGATAAGTGTTGCAAAACACAAAACAGTATATGCTTTATATTTCATTTATCAATTCTATTGATATAAACATACTTAAAATCTTTTAAAGGCTTCTCGCAGATATGCGCTGATTAAAACGCAGATTTCGCAGATATCTCAAAACCAGTGCTTTTGTTTCTGCGTAATCTGTGGCATAATCTACGAAATCTGCGAGAAATAGAAATCAAAGGACTTTTTAAACACCCCCAATAGTCCTCCCCCTCTTCAGGGAGAGCTTGCCTGCCGTCAGGCAGGGATTTAGGAGATGGGTGAAATCAGTCCTCATGTTATACAGTTCATCAAGAGAATACAAAGAACATCTCAAAATACACAAAATATGAAAAAAAAGAGGTTATTCCAGCCTGGCTGTTCTGAAATAACCTCTTTACAATCCCAACTAAACCCTAATTCTTAACCACCGTATATCTGTAAATTGCTTCACTCAGGTTCAGTGTAACGGTATAATTACCGGCTTCTGCAACAGGGATGTTTGCCGCGCCTCCTTCCAGTTTGCCATCCCCGCCATCATCGCCGTAATTCAAATCCCATGCATCATTTGCCCTGAATTTGATATCTCCGGCAACAAGGTCAATGGTAATAGTCCACAGATCGGTGAGCGGATCATATGTCATGTTCTGGTCCGAATCCCATCCTCCCGATGTTGCTGAACCGATCAATCCCCAGTCGGTAAGCGTATTCGAATAAGTCAGGTCATTCAAATTCGCTTTAACAAGATAATAGCCGGGCGTACCTGTGTAATTAATATTATTTCCACCCCAGGCTCCAATCTGCAGTGTTCCCGATACTCCGGCGGCATCAGGATCTCCGATCGTATTATCCTCTTCCCAGGCTGGTACTGTGGTAAACTTATATGATGTTGTAGCCTCCGGGAAATAGAGATACCCTTCATATTTACCATCATCCTTGACCGAATAGATTTTTGTGTTTTCGTTTGCAGCATCCCACTCACCCCATGCAGGATTCCAGTTATCCTGGTAACTTCCCGGGACATAAAGGCTGGGATAGATGATGATTTTTTCGAACGGAGTAATTGTCATGGCAACTCCCGTTGAAAAAAGCGTATCGACATCCTTGTGAATCGTGGCCCTTACCCTGACCTCAACATCGGTTGCCCTGTCGGCGATGGCGCCGGCAGTCATCAGTTTATTATTGACATCACCGACCAGAACCTTTAGTTCCAGTCCGGTTGTATTTCCCAGGTTGAACGGTTCTGCAAAATCATTATCTGCAAAATCCATCATAACCATATAAGTGGTGGCAGACTGAAAGCCGAAATCTGCTGCTGTCCAGGTAAATGTAGCCATCACATCAGTCTCGGTTTCTTCAGTAAGCACATAGCTGCCGCCTCCGGAAGGACTGGAAATGGAAGGAGAAGTAAAGACTCCGACAACCGGACCTTTTTCTTCCTCTTCGCAGGCAAATAAGGCGGCAATTCCTAAGATTATGAATATCAGTTTTATCTTTTTCATATCTGTATAGTTTTATTGTTCATTTTAATAACCCGTATTCTGTACCAGATTAGGATTTGCACCGACATCTGATGCAGGTATTGGGAAGATATCATATTTACTGTCGACAGATATTCCATCCTTCACACCGCCTTTCCATGGCCATAAGTAATCTCCTCCGCTGAATTTCCCGAATCTGACAAGGTCGGTTCTTCGTTGAGCTTCCCAGTATAATTCCCTTGCTCTTTCATCAAGGATAAAATCAAGTGTCAGGTCGGTCCCGGTTATGTTTCCGCCATCATCTCCATATGATCTTTCCCTGAGGTCATTAACATATTGGAGGGCTGTTCCTGCATTACCACCCGTACCACCCCGGAGCACTGCTTCGGCATACATCAGGTAAGCATCACCCAGGCGGAACACCGGGAAATCGGTATCACAATGGGTCAGATCAGATCCGCCAGCTCCGGCAGATGTGACATTCGTCCATTTCGTGATGGCCCATCCTTCTGTGAATTCGAACATATCATTGATCTCAAGCGACTGCCCGTCGGTATAGAACATTCCTCTCGTATCTGAACTGTATTTCTCCACCGTGTAGGTATAATCGGGTGCCCCCAATTTTAGCCTGATCTGATATTTCCCCATCTCTGCGATGGCAATATTTGCCCCGCCCTGTTCAAGTATTCCGTTGGCTCCGTCATCACCATAATTCAGATCCCAGCCGTCATTGGCCCGGAATTTTATTTCGCCGGCATTTAATTCCAATATGACACTCCATATCTCTTCTGTTTCATCATAGGTCATGTTCTGATCTGCATCCCAACCATCGGCGGTTGCCGATCCGATAATTCCCCAGTCAGTTTTCAGCATGGTATATGTTTTTGCTGTCAGGTCAACATTCAGCTTATAATACCCGGCATCACCCGATACAATATTAGCACCGCCTGCATCAAGTGTTCCGTCAGCGCCGTCATCACCATAGTTGACATCCCAGTTCGGGCCTTCAGTAAATTTAAACTCATTGCCTGCACTGCCAAACCAGAGGTATCCTTCATAATTATTGTCGCTGAGCACAGATGCAAGGACCGATGTGGTATCTGCAGCGTCCCAGCTATTGTGGCCGCCGGGCACATAAATAACCGGATAGGCCATGGCACTTTTCAGGCTGAATTTTCCGCTTTTCAGAACGCTTATATCCATAAATTTGCTGACAAAAGCTTTGGTCACCCTTGTTCCGCCCCATGGAGAGTCAATTCCGAAATCCGTAGGATTCATACTACCTCCGACTGCTGCATGAACAATGAATGTAGTTCCGCCCCATGTCTTGGTATGTATGCCATCATAAGCAACAGGGAAAATGATCTCGCTTGAAGTATGGTTATCTGCCATGAAAAGATGCGCATAATCCGGATCCAGTGAATAACCGACAGCTATGACCTGGTTAATGTAAGTAAGACACTCCGTATATTTAGCTGTATTAATATAGACCTCTGCATTCAGGTACATTTTTGCCAGGAGCATCCATGCGGCTGCCTTGTCTACCCTTGCATATTCATTCTGCATGGGAGCTTTGAGGTCATCCAGGATATCCAGCAGTTCGGATTCGACATAGGCAAAAAGTTCTGTAGCGTTTGTCTGTTCAGGAAAGAAAGAACCTACTTTATCATCCTCGGTGACAAACGGTACATTTCCCCCGAACATGTCCAGTGCATGCCAGTAACTCAATGCTCTTAAGAACCTGGCTTCAGCCCTGTACAACTGAATATCTGTTTTATCGGCTCCACCGATGCCCCTTTCATCGAGCTTTGAATCGGCAGATTCCCTGATGAATTCATTACACAGTGAGATCTGGTAAAATATCCTGTAGTACATATTACGGATGAATTCATTGGAAGAAGACCAGTCCACTTCCTGGTAATCTCTTAAATTGCCATCATTCCAGGCAATAACAGCTTCATCTGTGGGTAATTCCTGGGCATACCAGTAGGCCCTTACATATTGTCCAAATCCTTCATCCAGCCCGCTGAGGTCGTTGTCGCCGTGAGGACCGATCTGTCCGGTTACCGCCAGACCTGCATATAATTTTGCCAGTACCTGGCGATATGATGCAGGATTATCATAAACAGTAGCAGAAGTAACAACATCTTTATCAAGGGGAATGGTATCCAGATCCTTTACACATGATGTGACTACCAGCGCTGCTGTAATTACCGTAATTATGAAAAATTTATATGCTTGTGTTTTCATAATGTTATAAATTTAAAATTGTACACTTACACCAAATAGAAAATTCCTCGGACGCGGATAGAGGCTGTTATCGATCCCGCTCTCAATCTCCGGATCCATGCCGTCGTATTTGGTGATTAAAAATGCATTCTGGACAGTCGCATAAAGCCTCAGGTTTTTAATATATTTAAGGATATTGCTGAAATTATATCCCACCGTCATATTATCCATCCTCAGGTATGAACCGTTATCCATATAATAATCCGACCAGTATTGGGGATTCTCAAATCTTGTTTCGTAAATTTCACTGGTTACATTGTTCAGAAAACCGACGGAATTATATAGGGTACTATATGTCCCCCCGGTTGATTTCATGTTATTATATACATAGTTACCAATGCTAATTCTGCCGGCAAAACTGAAATCAAGATCCTTGTACCGGTAATATGAAGAGAAGCCCATGAAGACATCCGGAGTAGGTTTTTCATAATGGTATTTATCATCCACATTAGAGATGCCGTCTCCGTTCCTGTCGACATATAATCCTTCCAGCGGTGTGCCATCGGTATCATAAACCTGCTCATATACAAAGAATGAGTTTGCAGGATAACCGACAGTGTGTATCTGGATATTATTTCCTACACCTCCCGATATTCCGCCGGTTTCTACGCCAAGATAGGTAGGATCATCAATGGCAGTCAGTTTTGTAATCTCATTCTTGTTATATGTTGCATTGAATCCGATGGCCCATTCCATATCTACTCTTGATATAGCCTTGGCATTCACCGTAAATTCAACACCCTGGTTCGTCAGGTCACCGACATTTGTTGTAATATAGTTGGTGAGGTTTGTTCCGGCTGGTACAGGAATAAAATTTATCAGGTCACTGGTAGCCCTGTAATAAAGATCCACGGCACCCATGATCCTGTTATTCATAAATCCGTAATCCAAACCCACGTTATAGGTGGTGGTTTCTTCCCATTTTATATTTGCATCGTAGCCTTCGGGCCTGATAGTAGTCACAAAGACATTTCCAAACTGGTACTGGGCATTGTCCTCTCCATATGTATACCTGGCAAGGTATGGATAATCGTTATC
This sequence comes from uncultured Bacteroides sp., assembly GCA_964599785.1. Taxonomy (GTDB): domain Bacteria; phylum Bacteroidota; class Bacteroidia; order Bacteroidales; family SM23-62; genus LJUQ01. The sequence continues at coordinate 6,237 of CAZRHW010000100.1, forward strand.
CGTAATATTTTGTTGCCCGGTAATACCATATCCCAGCCTTAGTTTAAGGGTATTGAAAAATTCCGGGGCAAACTGTTCATCAGCAATATCCCAGGCCAGGGCTACAGAGGGGAAGAGGCCCCATCTGGTATCGGGCGAAAAACGTGAGGAACCATCCTGCCGCAGTGTGACGGTAAGCAGATAACGGTCTTTAAATACATAATTAACCCTTCCGAAAACTGAAAGGATATAGCTTTCAGTTTCATAATCCGTATCTGTATTTACAACTGTCTCAGCGACATTGGTTTCGTAAGTCGTCCCCTTTCTCCAGAAATGCTGCCATGAATAGCCTGCTGTGGCATCTATCCTGCTGTCAATAACATTCAGATCCTTCACATAATTCAGGTAGAAATCAAGCAGTTCATTCTTTTTACTCTGTGTATAAATCCTGTTGACACCGCCTCCGACAAGTGCATCATATTCCCAGGGAGCATTATCCGGGACAAATATTGTTCCGTCGCTGTCGGAATTGTCATAACCCAGGTTCAGATGCGCCCTTAATTCAGGGAGCCAGTGTAATTTATAATCCAGTTCAACATTGCCTAATATCCTGTAAACATCTGCCTGGTCATCTCTCAGTTCCAGTTGGGCAACCGGGTTCCAGGTTGCAAGCGTGATCGGATCACCGTTGGGCTGAAGCCAGGCAAAATACCCCCCTGCGTAAGGACTGTTCGGATCTTTAACAGGTTGGGTAGGATCAAAGGATTTCGCATTGCCAACTGCTCCTGCCTGGGCAAAACGATTCTTATTATACATCCCTTTGGCATTCAGGTTTACGGTGAGGTGATCATCCAGGAAAGTAGGACTCAGATTAATTGATCCGGTAGTTCTTTTCATGTTGGAAGTCAACAACATACCGTTCATATCCGAGTACCCGATAGAGGCACGGTAAGGTATCTGCTTTAATCCTCCTGTAAAGCTCAATGCATGGTCATGTCCGACGG
>CAZRHW010000101.1:0-3994 GCA_964599785.1 uncultured Bacteroides sp.
ATACTCACACAACCTTGTAACCTGCAACTTGCAACCTGTAACCTTCCCTTTGCCTTAGCCTTCTTCCCCATTCACTCCTTCAGTATTCCCTTAATATTGTCAATACATGCATAAGCCGGTGTATTGATACCATAGACACTCGTATCTGAAGACTCAAATGAAAAAGCGATCTTTGTCAAATATCCGAAGTCTTCCATTGGAATTTTGGTCCAAGCATTTGAAATATAATCCTGGCTGTTATCCGGGTCAGTATAATCAGCGAGGCCAATTGTAGCTTTTCCAATCCAGAAACCTTCGTCATTCATTGCCGACAGGATCAGCCTGAAGTAATCAGGATCATTTCCATCATCTCCACCGAATTTCTTGGCAAACTGGTCACCGTTCTTCATTGAAAGGGCAGCGTATGTGCTGTTTGAAACATACAGATATTCAACCTTTTCAGGTACATTAAAAACCATCGTATCCCCTCCTGATACGAGTCCAAATACCTTGGAGTTATTTACGCCCGAGCCGAAATAACAACTATACTGGTTTTCATATCCGGGAGTTATCCTGTCGGTATGATTTGAATATCCGAAACCCATCCAGGAAAATATTCCTCCTCCCCAATCTGTATATGTATTTGGAAAGAATGCATTTCCTGTGGTAAATCCACCCGAACCATCTGAACCATTCCAGAAACCGTTATCATTTAACTGCAACTCTTCAAACGTTATAAAATCAATTTTTTCTTCTTCTTTATTGCAGGAAAAAAAAAGGATCGTAAATACTGCAATAATGAAAGCAGTACAGACAGTCTTGTTCATACTTTTAATGTTTAAATTTAAACATGATGAATCCGATTGCATTAACAATCATTATTCATAAGCTTAAAGGAAAGAAGCAGGAATTTTCATTTGTGCATTCGTACCTTTATCCCGAAAGCTATTTAATTATCTGGTTATGGCAGGTCTTCTGACTTACTTTTTCCCTGAGACGCCTTCCCATCCGCCAGATGGCGGACAGTGGCAAAGAATGTCACAGGATACTGAAAGATTACAGCAGCGGGAACTGTGCAGGATTTCCACCTGCTTCCCTATTATCCTCTCATCCGACTGAATGAGAGGAACCATAACTTAAACAAAGTTATAAGAAAAAATAGCTTTAAGTGAAAAACTGGAAATTATATTTTAACATGAAGATGTTTAAAACTCCTTAAGAATAGTTCAGGGTTCAGGGTTCAAAGTTCAAAGTTCCAGGTTTGAGTGAGTTTAGGGAAGCGTGAATTGGATGTTGGGTGTTGGTTTATTACCTTGACAAAATATTTTTAAATTGTTATACGCTCAACTTTTTGGCTGCCATTTATTAAATTTGAACAATTGATGCAAAGAATCATGGACAGGTCAGAAGCACAAAAACGTATTGAGGAACTCCGAAAAAAAATCGAACATCACAATTACCGGTATTATGTTCTCTCAAAACCTGAGATCACTGATTTTGCATATGATCTTTTGATGAGCGAGCTGATCACACTTGAGAAGAAATACCCTGAATTTGCTGATGAGTATAGTCCTGCTCTAAGGGTTGGCAGTGACATTAACAGGGATTTTGTACAAATGGCTCACAGGTACCCGATGCTTTCCCTTGACAATACTTATTCTGAAGAGGAGTTAATGGATTTTGACAACAGGATCAGAAAAACGATCGGGGATAATTTTGATTATGTTGCTGAACTAAAGTACGATGGTGTTGCTATAAGCCTTTCATATGAAAACGGCCGCCTGAAACATGCGGTTACCAGAGGAGATGGTGAAAAAGGCGATGTAGTGACAGAAAACGTCAAGACCATTAGGAGTATTCCATTAATCTTACATGGATCTGATTATCCTGCAGATTTTGAGATCAGGGGTGAAATTTTTATACCGAAAGGTGATTTTGAAAGGCTGAATGAAAAACGTGTGAAAAACGGTGAAGAACCTTTTGCAAATCCGAGGAATGCAGCATCCGGAACGTTAAAGATCAGGAATTCTTCGATCGTCGCTAAACGTCCACTCGATTGCTTTCTGTACAATATTCTTGGTAATGGTTTACCCTTCGATTCCCATTATGAAAACCTTCTTAAAGCCCGTAACTGGGGATTTAAAATCCCGGATTATATGCAGAAGGTTCATGGAATAAAAGAAGTGATGGAATTCTTAAACTTTTGGGAAAATGAAAGGAAAAAGCTTTTATTCAATACTGACGGTGTAGTTGTCAAAGTTAACTCTTACCTTCAGCAAAACCAGTTGGGCTATACAGCCAAATCTCCACGCTGGGCCATTGCGTACAAATTTACTGCAGAACAGGTTGTTTCTCAGCTTCTCTCGATAGATTTTCAGGTTGGCCGGACCGGTGCCATCACACCCGTAGCAAATCTTAAACCTGTTTTGCTGGCAGGAACAACAGTTAAAAGAGCTTCCTTACATAACGCTGACCAGATAGAACTACTGGATATTCGTCCCGGAGATACTGTATATGTTGAAAAGGGCGGTGAGATCATACCCAAAATCGTTGCAGTAGATTATTCAAAACGGCCTGATAACAGTGAACCATTTCATTTCATTGAAAAATGCCCGGTATGCCAATCAACACTGATCCGGAGAGAAGGGGAAGCTGCCCATTACTGTCCTAATGAAACGGGATGTCCACCCCAGATAAAAGGAAGGATTGAACATTTCATCAGCCGGAGTGCGATGGATATCGGAGCTGCAGAAGCAACAATTGATCTCCTTTTTAATCAGGGACTGGTAAACAATATTGCAGACCTTTACACCCTTACAGAAAATCAGATCATCCGGCTTGAAAGGTTTGCTGAAAAATCAGCTAAAAACCTGGTTGAAAGCATTGATGCTTCAAAAAAAGTCCCGTTTGAAAGGGTATTATATGGCCTGGGTATCCGCCATGTAGGTGAAACAGTTGCTAAAAAACTGGCAAAGCATTTCATAAATCTTGAAAACCTTTCTAATGCAGGTTATGAGCAACTTGTTGAGATTGATGAGATCGGAGAAAGAATTGCAGGAAGTGTTATTGAATATTTTATGGACCCAAAGAATATTGCAATCATCAACCGGTTAAAAGATGCCGGATTGCAATTCAGTATAAGTGGAACGGAAGAGGCTGCCAGGAGTGAAAAACTTAATGATTTAACAATTGTTATTTCAGGCACTTTCCGGAACTTTTCCAGGGATGAACTGAAGGATCTGATTACACTTCACGGTGGTAAGAACACAGGCTCCGTCACATCATCAACGAACTATCTGCTTGCAGGTGAAAATGCCGGGTCAGCTAAGCTTGAAAAAGCAAGAACCTTAAATATCCCTATCCTGTCGGAAAGTGATTTTATCAATATGATAAGCTAAAGGGAAAAGAATGATTAATTGGAATTAAGCTATTTTAGATAGGTGTCTGATTATAAATTTTTCTAATATTGCATTGTGAAAACTCTCCGGGACATTCGAAAATATGTAGGGCTTCATTCCCTTAAGAGAAAAATCCATCTGTTAAGCAGGAAAAGGAAAATTCATAATTTTGAAACTGCAAAAAAAGCCGGGATGATTTTCACATGCTCCAATGAAGATGATTTTGAAGCTGTCAGGAATTTTAAAAAATATCTGGAAGAAAAGAAAATTAAAACTTGTGCGATTGGATTTATCAACGATAAACAAATACCTGATCATTTCCTGCTCAGAACGGGCTTTTATTTCTTTTCATTGAAAAATCTCGACTGGTATTTCAGACCTAAAAGTCGGTTGATCAAAGATTTTATTGATGACAGGTTTGATATCCTCTTCGATTTAAGTTCAGATGACTACTTCCCGGTCCATTATATTGTCACCCTTTCACCTGCAGAATATAAAGTAGGACGATTCAGCAATACTGAGAATTATGATCTGATGATCGAAACAGGAAAAAATAAACAGATCTCCTTCCTGGTGGACCAGATCAAACATTACCTGAATATGATCCATAGCAGTCA
>CAZRHW010000101.1:4094-7207 GCA_964599785.1 uncultured Bacteroides sp.
GTTGTGGGTATCGGCGGTAATAGTACACAGGAGGTGACCAATAAAATCAAGAAAACACATTTTGATGGAATAGATGCCATTCTTTCTGTTGCTCCCTACTATAATAAACCAAACCAGAAAGGACTCTTCGGGCATTTTCAGGCCATCGCCTCATTCAGCCCTGTTCCTGTGATTATTTATAATGTTCCCGGCAGAACGGGTTGTAACATTTCATCTGAAACAACCCTGCGGCTGGCTCATGACTTCAATCATCAATTTATCGGGATTAAGGAAGCATCCGGAAATTTTACACAGATCATGAAGATAATCCGGGATAAACCTGCCGATTTTCTGGTGATCTCGGGAGATGATGCCATAACATTACCCATGATCAGTGTCGGGGCATCAGGAGTAATATCAGTGGTCGCCAACGCATTCCCAAAACACTTTAGTGATATGGTACGGTTAGCACTGGCAATGAAATATGATGAAGCAAGAATAATTCATTATAAACTTCTGGAGATTATTGAAAACCTGTTTTTTGAAGGTAGTCCGGCTGGTATTAAGGCAGCATTGAACATTCTCGGGATCACACAGAACCATGTCAGGTTACCGCTGACAACTGTCAGCAGATCGACTTACAATAAACTTTCCGAATTAATAAAAGGATTATAATCTGTCAGGTTGTTAGTACACAACGGCCACTTTCTATATCCTGTTCGACTTTTTTATACTTGGTTTCGATCTGTTTTCCATCGGTATACCTCACTTTGACAACTTCGTTACGTCCGATCTTTCGGCCCGTTCTTACCGGCTGTACCGACCGTTGTTGTTGTGACTGTGAGGAAGGCTGTCCATCATCTCCTTTACGTTCGTAAGCCGACTGGGCTTCTCTTTTTGTTTGTTCCAGATTACTCAGATCAAGCCTTCTGGGGGCTCTTGCTTCCTGCACTTCACTTGGATCTCTTAAAGGTATGAATCCTTTGATAAGGCTTGAAACGACATCCCTGTTGATCCTGTCGATCATAGCTTTGAATAATTCATAAGATTCAAATTTATAGATCAGTAATGGATCTTTTTGTTCATAGGCAGCAGCCTGGACAGCCTGGCGAAGATCATCCAGCTCTCTCAGATGTTCTTTCCATGCTTCATCAATGGTAGCCAGCACAACAGTTTTTTCAAATGATCGTAATACCTCCCCTCCTTTTGAATTATAAGATTTTTCAAGGTTTGCAAGGATCTGAAATATTTTTGTCCCATCAGATACAGGTACAACAATGTTCTCATATATTTTTCCCTGTTTTTCAAAAACCTGCTTAATAACAGGATATGATTGATCTGCAATGACTTTTTCCTTTCTTTCAAAAGTCTTCTTTGCTGATTCATAAACCTTCTCCGTAATTTCCAGCGGATCAAGTTTCATATATTCCTCATCGCTTACAGGAGGTTCAACAGAGAGATACCGCAGTAATTCAAGTGAAAAATCCTGGTAATCAATATTACCATAACAATCTGTGACGATATTTTCACACACGTCGTACATCATATTTGCTATATCAACGCTCACTCTTTCACCGAGGAGTGCATGGCGTCTTTTCGTATAAATGACATCCCGCTGAGAATTCATTACATCATCATATTCCAGCAAGCGTTTTCTGATACCAAAATTATTTTCCTCTACCTTTTTCTGAGCACGTTCAATAGATCTTGAGATGAGGGGGTGTTGTATGACTTCTCCCTCTTTCAATCCCAGACGATCCATGATGCCGGATATCCGTTCCGAACCGAAAAGTCGCATGAGGTCATCTTCCAGGGACACATAGAACTGGGAAGTTCCCGGATCTCCCTGCCTGCCTGACCTTCCCCTTAACTGCCTGTCGACCCGTCGTGATTCATGCCGTTCGGTACCAATGATGGCAAGCCCCCCTGCCTCACGGGTTTCAGGAGTAAGTTTTATATCGGTACCACGACCGGCCATATTTGTTGCTATCGTTACTGTGCCGGATTTACCTGCATGAGCGACGATGTCGGCTTCCTTCTGGTGTAATTTGGCGTTCAGCACGTTATGGGTGATCTTACGGATATTCAGCATCCTGCTTAGCAATTCTGATATTTCAACGCTTGTTGTTCCCACCAGTACCGGCCGGCCTTCTCTGACAAGATTCACAATCCCCTCAATGACATTATTATATTTCTCCCTTTTGGTCTTAAAAACGAGATCATCCCTGTCATCACGGATAATTTGTTGATTGGTCGGGATAACCACTACATCCAGCTTGTATATGTTCCAGAATTCTCCCGCCTCAGTTTCTGCAGTTCCCGTCATACCCGCCAGTTTCGTATACATCCTGAAATAGTTTTGCAGGGTAATTGTGGCAAATGTCTGTGTCGCAGCTTCAACCTTTACATTTTCTTTGGCCTCAATAGCCTGGTGCAATCCGTCTGAATACCGGCGTCCTTCCAGAATCCTGCCGGTCTGTTCATCAACTATTTTTACCTTGTTATCCATCACAACATACTCAACATCATTCTCAAATAGTGTATATGCCTTTAAAAGCTGGTTTACTGTATGGACACGTTCAGATTTTACCGCATAATCCTGAAGAAGTTTATCTTTGGCTTCCAGTTTTTCAGCAGGTGCTAAACCTGACTTTTCGAGTTCTGCAATTTCACTGCCTATATCGGGCAAAACGAAAAAATTCGCATCTTCTGCAGTGGTCGTGATAAGGTCATGCCCTTTATCTGTCATTTCTATTGAGTGATTCTGTTCATCAATCACAAAATAAAGCTCTTCCGTAACTTTTGGCATGTTTTTACTGTTATCCTGCATATAAAAGTTTTCTGTTTTATGAAGCAGGGACTTGTTGCCTTCTTCACTAAGAAGTTTAATCAGTGCTTTATTTTTTGGCAATCCTTTGAATGCCTGAAGTAAATGAACCCCACCCTTTTCATTATTTCCCTCCTGTATTTCACGCCGGGCATCCGCAAGAAACTGATTCACAAGCTTTCGCTGTGCATCAACCAGCCTCTGGATCTTTGGTTTATATTCCATGAACTGCTGATTCTCACCGTGTGCTACAGGACCGGAAATGATTAAAGGGGTACGTGCATCATCAATCAGAACGGAATCCACC
>CAZRHW010000102.1:0-7178 GCA_964599785.1 uncultured Bacteroides sp.
GCAAAGTTAAAGATTATCAGCAAAAACATTTAGCTCATTCATCAGAGTAATCCTTTCTCCTTTAGTGAAGCCTTAATCTGATCATGATATACCCGGAATTTAATTTCTATTTCACTGAGTATTTTCCTGAATTCAGGAAGATCTTTAATATTATCGATTAAGGGATCCATTTCCAAAAAAAGAATTACCCAGTAATGATAATTGCTTTGTTGTGAAAAAAGTTTCAGCTGTTCATACATATGATGTTTCTATACCTGTGCTCGTTCCTGATATTTCCAATGGAAATTCCGGCAATATTAAAGTTTATCCTTATGGTGGCGTTTACAGGTGCCGGATGTTTAACTTTGTACGAATTGGTCATTAGAAGAGTAAGGTTTTTAGGGCCACTATTCGGATTAAAAGGAATTAAAAAAGTGAAGACAGCATCTAATAGCAAACCGGTATACAGTTTGACAAAAAGATAATAATAATCCTGAAGAATTTATTCTGAAGTTCAAACAATCTGTAATTTTACCTGACAAAAAATGTTAATAAAATTTATATCCAATATGTTTTTATAAAAAAATCAATTTTATGAAAGCATTTCAACTTCTAATCAAAAGTTTTGCAGGAACAATTTTCTTCTTAACAGTACTGTTTATTAGTGCAGGACATGCAGATTTCTGGCAGGGTTGGGTTTATGCATCTATTAACATTATATGTCTGGTGGTAAACTCTATCAGCCTGAATGATAATAATGAGCTTGCAGAAGAAAGGGCAACAGTCAGGGCAGGGACAAAATCATGGGACAAATTGATATTAGGCTTATCTGCTGCGACTTTAATCATTATTTATATTGTTGCAGGTTTGGATTCAGGTCGTTTTCATTGGTCGCCAACATTACACTGGAGTATTTACACGGTTGGTATAATTCTTTTGATATCAGGTGAAATATTCTTTTTTACTGCACAAAGACAAAACAGGTTCTTTTCGAGCATCATGCGTATCCAAAAAGACAGAGGGCATACTGTATGTGATACTGGCATTTATAAAATTGTTCGACATCCAGCATATCTTGGTACGATTATTACAGCGACAGGAATTCCGTTAATCCTGGGTTCTCTCTGGAGTATTATACCATCCGTTTTATCAATTATCCTTACTTTGATAAGAACATCTCTTGAAGATAAGACCCTCATTAATGAATTGAATGGCTATCGTGAATATACATTAAAAACACGTTATAAGTTAATTCCACATATTTGGTAATATTTTAAAATTAAGGAGGATTTTAAATGTTAGAAGTATAGAAATTGGAAGTCAGAGTATTCCGGCCGATGCTGATCATTATCAGCGATTATTCCATCAAATCTTTAAATTTTGAGTCCACTCCGAAAAGTAATAATTTCGCCACTAAGGCACTAAGACACTAAGATGCACTAAATATAAATTATTGAAAATGAATTCTTTGTGTAACTTTGTGTCTTTGTGGCATTTTGTTATTTTTATACTTTTAGGAGTGGACTCAATTTTATAACATTTGCAAATGTCCTGCTCAGCACTTGGTTACCTGAACTTTTATTATTTAAATTCGGATTAGAAACTATATTTCATATTGAACATAAACATATCATAATCTTTCATGTAGGCAAACACGTTGTCGCCTTTACCGTCAAAAATGGCTGCTGAGAATGTTATTTCAATATCATCGGTGGCCCTGTATACAACCTGTGGGATATATGCAATCGTATAGGTCTCTTTGATATTATTCCAGTCAGTTATTATAAAAGCTCCCCCGACCGGGGCAATTTTAAGTTTTTCATTGAAAAACCCTTTTTCGTAACGCATAAAAAAATAATCATTCAGATTTTTTTCTCCTTTTTCATGAATGAAACCGTGGAGATATTGAATGTTAAGATAAGATCCGTCTCTGAAGATGTAATCACCACCAATAATGAATTTAATATATGGCTTATCTATCATAGTCGTATCCTGAGTCACAGGTACAGGAGACATAGGATAAAATGCTGACAAATCGTTAGTCATTATTACGTCTTTATCAGGTATAAAGGCTGTTATCTCTCCCCGGAATCCGATACCTGCGATACTTGTTGCAAAATCAGCGCAAATATTATGTGTTCGCATGAAAGAAAGCTGAGAATGAATACTTACACCTCCAAGCGTGTCAACAGGCATAAATGTATTTTTAGTATTGACAGGGATTCCATCATATCCCCAGACATAACCTATAGAAAAATCAACTCCCTTTGCCGAACCTTTAAATTTGAATCCGGCAGTGGAATTTTTTAAATTATACTCAGGCATAAGTAAAATATCTGAAAATCCTTTTAATATCATTCCCTGAGGCAGGTTCATTGAAGGAGTTAAAGCATCTGCAAACATTCCTGCCGGCATATTCGCGGGTTGAAAAAAAGGGATATAAACACCCTGAATAGAAAAATTATTTTTGAAATAATAATTTACATTGATAGCATCAGAACCCCGATGGCGTCCAAAGTCCAGAATATCTTCCATATCATAGGGATTTAGAATATCGGTTGGATTGAGTTTATCTGCTGTCCCCCAAACGATACGCTGACGGCCGATTGTTATATCAAGGTTTTTCGAAAGAAATCCATATAATTGAACATAAGCTTCCCTGATTTCCATATTGTAGGGATCAACGATTCCTTTATTGTACAAATCAGATAATGAAGTAATATTTGGTAAACCGATATTGCGCAACCAGACATCACTGTGGAATTTTGAATTGCCGGTAATTCTTTTATCAAATTTTAATGTAAGACGATTCTCATTCCAGGCCCAGTCATGTTTATCTCTTAGCAGAAACCTTTCATCTGTAGTCAGTTCTCCTGATATTTTCAGCTTATTTTCATCAGGATTCGGGTCAGCTAATATAATATCCTGTGCTTTGACTATACCTGAAGCCACAAAAAGTATAATCATAAAGACATTTGTTCGCTTCATAATCAAGAATTTTTATTGTTTTAATTTCCTGACAGTAAAATCATCATCTGTAAGACCAATATCATACCTTACATCTGACATTTGCATTTGAGTTTTACGATTTGTTTTGAGGTTAATCATTTCAACTTCAGCGGCATTCCAGTAATTGCCGACTTTTTTAAAAGTATATTTTGCGGTTTTTACTTTATTATTGCCCCTGTCATAATACTCCATTGATTCAGGGTAATAATCGGTTTTATTAACATTTACAACTATTTTAGAATAATCGGACGTTGCTTTAGGTGTTAATTCAAGTATATAGGCACTTGTTTCAGTATTTAACAGTTCAGGGGTATATTTTTCGGAATACGATTTTGATTCCATGTCATCATAGGAAAAATCTGTGCCGGCAAAATTCTGATTTTTTGCGCTTGAGGCAATTCGTCTTTCCTTGCCATATGCCGGTAAATATAAATACATAATATCATCAGGCAGAGACAGAATTGAAATACCTGCCTGTGATGCAGGTGATGTAAAGCGAAAAATACGCTTATCCGTTCCTTTTTGCTGTACAGTTGCTTCACGGCTCTCCTGTTTCCCGTTTTTGTCAATCATTACGACTATCATTTTCCCTGTCATATCTTTAGGGGAGAACATTACATCATCCATTTTTTTCAGGATAGCTGTTGCATCCTGTGAATAAGCGCAAATAATACTTATTCCCAGAACGAACATGGTAAGGACCACTTTATGAATTATTGTTTTCATGGCAATATGTTTTAATTAAAAAGTAATCTGTTGAGTTATTGAAACGGTTAAGTTATTTATATATTATTTTTTGCAGAGCCGCGCTGCGGCAAGGCTCTGCAAATATTCCACTTTAAATTTCTTCGGTTTAATAACACAATGCGTTGATAAATATTTAAGCTGTTATCTTACGTTTTCTGTTTGCTAATATTAGTATAACGGGCAATAATGTAAGTGCTCCGATGCTTGAGCCGAACATGCTTATCGCAATTAATAAACCGAAATGTTGAAATGGCAGCATCCGGGCAAATAAAAGCACCAGAAAACCTGCCGCAACGGAAGCTGCATTTATAATGACTGCTTTCCCGCTGATCATCATCGTATATTCCAGCGCCTGTTCTGCATCTCCGGTTTCTTTCAAATGGCTGTTAAAACCGGAGATCACATGTATTGAATAATCAATACCTATACCCAGGGCAACACTGCCCACAAGAACTGTCGCTATATCGAGCGGGATGCCGGTTATTCCCATAAAACCCAGTACAATAAGGATCGTTGCTATGATAGGGATAGTTGCAAATACCCCTTTTGAAAAGGATCGCATTATTATTCCTACAATTATCAGAACCAGAATAACGGCAATGATCAGGCTGCTGTACTGGCTCCTTATAAGACTGTAGTTAAGCCTGTGGTATATGGATGGTATACCTGTAAAATTAATCTGGCATGTACCGGTTGAATTTTCAAGAATGTACTGGTTCATTTTCAGGGTAAAAGATTCTATTTCTTCAGTTTCAATCGATGCAAATTTTGACTGAATAATCCCTTTATCCAGTTCATCTGAAACAAGTTGTGGCATGATATCCTGACCATCAAGCAGGAACCATAATTGTTCGATCTTAGCCTTTTCATCAGGAATGGTCTTTCCCTCGCCCATTGCATCATTCATCTGTTCGACAAGGTCTGCAACCGATTGAGCTATAAAAATGTTCGGATCTTCTTTCATGAATTTTTCGGTTTTAATCATCATATTTAAAACCTCCGGTGATTGTATATCTCCTTCAAAGACCACATAGACTGGTAAAGAACCCCCGAATTTTTTCTGCATTAAATTCTCAGTTACTCTTGTGGGATTATCTTTTTTAAAATAATTTGTAATGTTTACGCTGGTTTTAATGAAAAAAATGCCTCCTATGCTTATTAAAAGCAGGAGACTCCATATGGCAACTGTCACCCTGTGATGTTTGATAATAATCATCAGCAATGGCTTAAGTATTACACGGCCGGGAATGTTTTTCTTTTCCTTATTTTCAGGTTCTGATTTTTTATCTTTTCCTGAAAAAACTGAAATAAGTGCGGGAATAAAAAATATTGACAATAGCAGGGCAAAAAATGTCCCGATTGACGTAAAAATGCCGAACTCCTTAATCATCTGGAGGTATGCTCCAAAAATGAATGAAATAAAACCAACCATTGTTGTTACTGCGGCAAGCAATACCGGAATAATGGTATATGTTAAAGCCTTAATTAACGCCTGCTTTTTGTTTATTGATCTGTAATATTCAAAGCTGTTTAAAACATGTATTGTATAAGCAGTGCCAACAGCTAATAATACAACCGGCATGTAGCTTGATGTTATTGTCAGTTCATACCCTGAAAATGCCATTAATCCGAGTGTCCATATAACACTTAGTCCTGCTGTAATCATTGGTAATACTACTCCCCGCAGGGTTTTGAAACTAATAAACAGGAATAGAACAATTATTAAAAATGCAAAAGGCAAAAGCCAGATAATATCAGATAGGATCAAATTTGTAACATCGTTAAGTAAAAATGGCAATCCGCCATAATAAATTGATTCCGGCAAATTCATTCCTTCGACCTTATTCTTGATTTCATTTGCTGTCGCCTGCTTATCTGCATCATGAAGCAGGTTAAATATTATCACTGTTGCTGTTCCGTCTTCAGATACGATTACCCCTTTGTACATGTCTTCGGAAAGAACATAGTTTTTCAGGCTGTCTAATTCATATTGTTCAGTGGGCAGATTATATTCGTCCACAAGTTTCCCGATTTCAATTCCCCATTCAGAGCTTTTAATATCGAGAATATCCGTGATGCTTGTTACTGTTGAAACGCCGCCTGTAAATTTCAGGCTGTCTGTAATTTGTTTTACATGCTGTAAGACTTCTGTCCTGAAGACATCCTCAGTCTCGAGGACAATCATCCCAATTTCATTACCTCCGAATTGTGTACCTATGCTTTTGTATAATTGCGCAATCGGATCGTTTTCATTTAAGGAATTTATGACGTCTGAATTAATTGAAATATTTTTGATCTGATAACCGAAAAAAATGGTTAATCCTAATGCACCTGCAATGATTAACCATTTTAATCTTATAATTTTCATTGCAAATCTTTCCATATCACTCATAAATTAATTGTTGACCATTCTGGTTTTGCAGTCAGTGCAATTTTAAAAAAAATATTTGACTTATTTCGTTTTAAAGTCAGATATTAATAAAAAAAATAAAATTATTTTTTATAAGATCTTAAACTATTCAATATCATGGATACAAGTTCATCAATAACGTTTTCATATTCAGCATATTTGTTTTGCAAAAATAAAGGAAGTTCTATGCTGTTTATCAGCATCAGAGCAATATTAACGTTCGATTCTACATTTTTAATATCGAGATAACCTTCATTTTTCCCTTTTGTTAATATATATGTAAACTGTGTATGTTCAAATTCATGAAAATCCTCCCTGACGTCTTTTACGAAATCATATTTCTCAAAGAAATCAGCTTTAAGTGTTTCATGGTAATTAACAGCTGTACTTAATAATTTGAAACGCGTAATAAAATATTTTTTAAGTATTGTCAAAGGATCCTTACCGCTACCTGTTATTTTACTCAGTTGCATTTTAACACCACCCAGTTCCTGTTTCAACACTTCGTTAAAAAGTTCTTCTTTGCTTTTAAAATAATAATAAAGTACACCTTTTGCTTTATGAATGTGTCTGGCAATTTCATTCATCGTTGTTTTATGAAAGCCATACTTTGAAAAATACGAAGTGGCAGTCCTGACAATTAAATCTTTAATATCAATCCCCGACACAATATTTGACTTTAATGGTTTATAAGTCAAAATTAGTAAATAACCTTTATATGATAAGATTTTTATTGGTTTTCTGTTTAATTCCACTATTATTCACCGGGAATAATGATTAATGGTGGCCGGAATATTTTGACTAACCATTTCAATAGCAAGATGTCTGTAAATATGTCATTTACAAAATTGGATTATTACCGGGCAACTTATTCGGGGGCAGAGCCGGATCTTCCGGTATTTTCGGAAGGGAAAATCTATGGATTCGAAGTTAAATTTTCCGGTGATCCGTCTCTGACAAAATCTATGATAGTGGCTGTTAAAGATCTTCAATTATCAAGGTTATTTATAATATAACCTGGTACCAAATCATA
>CAZRHW010000103.1:0-7174 GCA_964599785.1 uncultured Bacteroides sp.
CTGATAACGGATGGTTCTATTAGAAGTTCTTCGGCTTTTTCACACAGCCCGATCTTGGCTTCCAGATTTTTCTTAAAATCAAGATCCATTGGTTTTTTATTGATTTTAATATAATCATAGAACTTTTCGACATGATGATTGTAAGTATCCCAAAGATCTTTAAGATTTTGTTGTGGAACAAGCCCGATGGATCTCCATTCTTTCTGCAGATCCCGGAACTCCTGGAAAGTTTTGTTGATTGATTCTTTGCGGTTTATTAAATCTTTTATTTTTTCAATAACCCCATACTTCTTCTCCAGATTCTCAATTTTTTCCTGTTCAAGAAGTCTGTTGGTGTTTGCTTTAAGATCCCTGTATCTTTTGAATAACTCCTTGATCCTGGATTCCAGATGATCTTCAGGTGCCTGAAAATCATCGATATCACCACCATCTTCTACATATTTTTTTCTCTTCTGTTCAACTTCATTCTTGAATTTCTTGTAATAATTCAATTTAATGTTGTCCACATCCGTGCGAATATTCTGCACACCTTTGCTATCGAGCAACTCGCCTAATCTGATCACAAGGTCTTCCCTCGTCAGAGCAGAATAATCAACTTTGAATTCCTCCTGTTTCTGTTCTTCTGCAATGGTCACCTCTTCCATTTTATCCTCACTTGCAGATTCTTCTATTTGTTGGCCGGGAGGTTGTTCATCAGTTGTTTCATCTACGGGAGTCAATTCCTGTACTTCCGTACCGGTTAACTCGCCATCCTGCGGGCCGGGAATAGTTCCTGTACCGGGATCCTCACCCTTTTGTAATGCCGGAGACAGGTCCTCCGGCTTTTCTTCACCATTTTGTGAAGAATCCATAACAATAGCAGGAGAATCCGAAGATTCAACCGGGGCGATAGCTTCTTCATTTGCGGAATCTGAATCCTGATCTTCCGAACTGGTGGGCTTGTAATCCTGAACCGTAAGATCATTACCTTTGTCCGGATTCCTCTCAGGCGATGGGTCAGCAGTCTGACTTTGTAATTCCTCAGTGCCAGCATCCAAAACCTCAGACTCATTTACCACAGGATTTGTGGATTCTTCTTCAGTTTCTAACTCAGTTTTCATTGCAGATTTTTCTATAATTTCACCGGGATTATTTTTACCGGTGACAGATTCATCCTGAATCTGGTCACTTTTTTCAAGTATATCCATTACTGCGTTCTTCTTCAGAACCGTTCAATCAATTGCGAAAATAGGTAATTAACAATAACAGTCAAAGTTTTTTTTGAATTAATAGGCATTTTTAGGGGATTTCAGGATAATCTGACATAAATTATTGCAAAATGTATCTCATAACTTCACCCCATCCCCTAACGGGGGTGTTTAAAAAATTCTTTATTTTCATTTCTCGCTGATTCACGCAGATTTAACCCGCTGATTCACGCAGAAATAATAAACTGTGAATCAGCATTCTGCGGAAATCTGCGTAAAGATCTGCGAATATCTGCGAGAAATATATTTAGCTTTTTAAAAAGCCCCTTTGGAGGGGGTTGAAGTTGAAACAAATTGAAATAGTTGATTGCAATTCATGTGCCTGGCTTTAGAGAACTCGATCATATTATCTACTTTTGTATAAATTACCTGAACAATGAGAATAGACATATTATCCGGTGTTCCGGAGATCCTGGATAGTCCGCTGAATCAATCTATCATAAAAAGAGCGAAAGAAAACAAGATAGTCGAAATCCTCATACACAACCTGAGAGACTACAGCAGGGATAAACATAAAAAAATTGATGATTATGCTTTTGGTGGAGAGGCAGGAATGGTTCTGCTGGCAGAACCCATTGACCTGGCAATCAGTGCATTGAAAAAAGAAAGGAAATATGATGAAATCATCTTTACTTCCCCCGATGGAGAACCTTTTAACCAGCAAATAGCCAATCAGCTTTCAGCAAAAGAGAACCTGATCATATTATGCGGTCATTATAAAGGTGTTGATCAAAGAGTGAGGGATCACCTCATTACCAGGGAGATTTCAATCGGTGAATTTGTGCTTACCGGAGGAGAACTTGCTGCAGCTATGATGGTTGATTGTATTGTCAGGTTAATCCCCGGAGTATTATCAGATGAAACATCAGCCCTGACAGATTCATACCAGGATGGAATATTGGCCTCACCGGTATATACCAGGCCGGCAGATTATAAAGGATGGAAAGTACCCGACATTCTTCTTTCAGGAAATACTGCGGCCATTGAAAAGTGGAAATTCGAAGAGTCCATGCGCAGAACCAGAGAGCTGAGGCCGGATCTTTTTAAAAAGCTGTTATAATTCTGTCCCCGGAATAATTTATCTCAGTACTTTCCTGACAAAAGCCACGGTAAAATAAGACATCAGGAAAAGACCAACCCACCCTACAATCCCGGCAAACCAGTGCAGTGAACCGGAAGGATAATAATCGCCATATCCAATGGTCAGGAAGGTAATTGCAGTATAATAAAATGATTTTGCTATCAGCCCAAGACTGTTATCACCCATCGATGAAATAATTGACGAATCTGTTGTCAATACCAGCATAGCAGCAATCAGACTAAATGTTGAATAGCTTACCAGCATACTGATCATAACCCGGACAGGATTGGTAGCATATAAGCCTGCCAGGTCAAATATCACAAGTTTAAAGATATACAACGGATACATCCAGATTCCGCTGAACCGCTGTTTCTGAATCGCCTCCTCCAGAATTGCTTTTGATTCAAGTCTTTTAAATTCCACATAGGCCTTATCCTCATCACTGTATTGGCCTGTTATATTAAAATTTTGCTTCAGTGTTCTGAATTGCTCAGCCTTGGTTCTTCTGGAAGTATCTTTCTGGGACATGATCAGTTTTTTCACATGATTCTTTTCCCAGTCGATGAAAATCCTCCCCAGCAGCCTCATCCCGGAAAAATTAATGGTGTCGACCCGGATATCAAATTCATAAGGTTTCAGATCAATGATATCCCTGGCGACTGTATCCGAAAGATCAATAAATGAACACTTAGCTACTCTGAGGTCTGTGTAATGATCAAGATGACAGGAGGTTAATAGTAAAGATTTGAACCTGGCATTATAAAAACTGATGTTCCCGCCATTGAAATCTGACCTGTCGAAACTTGTCTCAGCATGGTCATATTCAGCAAGTTCGAAGGAAATGTTTCCCTCACCGAAAATGGCTTTGGTAAAACTAATTTTGCCTTCTTTTATCTGACTTGCCTCAAAGGAAACATCTCCATCACCAAATATTGAACGGTTGAAATTCACCCTGCCGGTCCCGAATTCTACCGTCCTGAAATCAACCCTGCCGTCGCCAAATTCTGTTCTTTCAAAAGAAATATCACCCTCTCCCACTTTAGCATAATGAAAGTCTACTCTTCCGGAGCCAAACCTGGCCACTTTGAATGAAATGTTTCCATGTCCAAATTGGGTGTTTACAAATGATACATCCCCATCATTAAATTCTGCATTCACAAATAAAATATCACCCTCTCCGAATGAAGCATCCTGAAAATCTTTCGAACCCCGTCCAAATATCACGTTTTTAAAATCCACCGTACCTTCGACAACCAGGTTGGTAAAGTCCAGATCTCCATTGGGCAGATGGGCATTGTGAAAATCAAGTCCACCACCGGTAATTTTTGAAGAATGCATAGTCAGTGCACTCTTCGCAAAGTAGGAATTTTCAAAATTTACAGTTCCGGCATCGAATGAAGCAAAGCTGAGATCGATCAGGTATTTGTTATTAAAGAAGGAGTTTCTGGCACTAAATCCTGTTATTTCGATATATGTTTTTTTGTCAATACCATTTTCATGGCGGTAAGTATCAAGTGACAAATGATCAATATAGCAGTGATCAAGATTAACCTCCCTGCCTTCGCTGAGCAGGGATGAAATGTAATCTTTACCGGCATATCCCGCTAATTCCACATTCTCATAGTGCCCGTCAGGTGAAACAAATGTAAGCTCGGCAGTTTGCGGGAAAACCGCACCATCGTCCCTGATATATTTTTCATCCTTAATTTCAACACTGAAAGATGAAAATTCGTGAAACATGATTGTATGATTACAGTTTGAACAGGTACAAATATAATGAGTTGCTCGAACTGAACGAAGATATTGATAATAAAATATTTATTTCACTCAGTGCTTTGAATATTTACCTGTGACATATATTGCGATAAGGACAATATTCACATTTTTCGATTATTTGTGTCGGACGAAAACCAATCTCATTACTATAAATCTCTTCAATTAATCCGGTAAGGTTCTGAGTAAATGCCGCATCAAGGGACCTGTAATCGGTTATTTTTTCCCTGTTCTTCTGTGAACCTGCCAGGATATGGTAATCAAAATCATCACCGGCCAATTCCCTGATTGCATATAAACCCGGAACAATGGGCTTATCCTTCGCCATCCCTGAACTATAAAAAAGTTTGGCATACAAAAATGTCTGAAAGGCAGCATTGTTCCGGTCCTTCTGATCATGATCAAAAAGATCATCGGTATCCGTGATTTTCCTGTCAACCTTGCCTGTTTTATAGTCTATAATCCGTATTTCATGACCAACATCGTCTACCCTGTCTATTTTTCCGCCTATCATAACATGCGTCAGAACATGATTTCTTCGAACCGGAATATTAAATACATATGTTCTCTCCATATCAATAATCCTGAAGGGAGTGTATGAAATATCAGCTTTCATAATCCGGATCAGGTATTGCTCCAGAATTTCATGAATAATCAAATTCCTGCCTTCAATTTCCACTTTGCCTGTATCACCGGCTGATTGGTATTCCTGATTAAAAGCATACCGGATTGCACTATGGATGACTTCCTTATTTTCTGCCAACTTTCTTAATAATGCAGCGGTTATCTGCTCCGAACCAAATGGTTTATAAAGCTTGTTCATAGCGGCATGCAACATATTGCCAAACAGCATCTGGTCGATTTCCTCTGCTACTTCTTCCGGCTCTTTCAGACGGGAAATATAACGGAAATAAAATCGCAAACTGCAATCTATGTAAACATTCAAAGCACTGGGTGAAAGGAATTTTTTATTCACATGCCCGGCTAAATATTCATCCAGGATATCAGCAATCCCGCTACCTTTATTTATTAAAACCGGCTTCTCAGGATTGGCCTGAATATGATAAGCAATGACTTTTTCATCAGCGGGAAAAGCCGGATCGAATAATAACTGATGTATGAACCTCGACTTTTCTCCTGTTGATAAGCCTTCCGTTTTGCTGTTATAGATAAGCGTTATTTTCTCTGCACGCTGCAACAGCCTATAAAAATAATACGCATAGATGGCATCCTGGTGTTCAATTGTCGGCAGGTTAAATCCGAACCGGAGATGATGCGGGATAAATGAATGGCTGACAGGTGACCCGGGGAATATATCTTCATTCATGGATAAGATGATCAGGTTTTTAAAGTCAAGTCCACGTGTTTCAAGTACTCCCATTATCTGTAATCCTGCCAACGGTTCTCCACTGAAAGGAATGCGGGTACGCATTAAAGCCTTTCTGAGGAGCCTGTATAATGTCCGGGTATTGAATTGAATCTGACTATCGTCAATAACCTCCTTCAGGCGTTTGATGCGAATATAAAGCTGGAAGATAATTTCATTTTCAAGAGATTTATGAGGATGATCACGGCCGATATTATCCCTGGCCAGTTTATCGAGGATTCCCAGGAGATGATCGGGTATTCGTTTTGCCTCCTCAATTTTTGTAAAGATGAAGCCAAGAAGGAGGTTTTTATCCAGGTCTTTGCCGTTTATATATATTTTGTTCCTGCCGGTTATTTCTTTGGTCAATTCATCAATCCCGGCTTCAAATCCCTGGAATATCAAAGGATGTCTGAGAATAGCCAGTACATCACGATAGTAAAACCTCCATTGCTGATCATTGTATCTTCTGGAATTATTCTGTACATCAATAATATGCTCTATCAAACTATATACGGGGGTTTCATTCACGGGATAGCCCATCGTAACATTAAATTCCCCGGCATTTTCAGGCAAGGAATGCAAAACAGGCACCAGTAACTGTTCATCGGCAAGAACAATGGCAGTTTTATGTGAGATATCATCCGTTTCAGCTAACAATTCCGGTAATACCTTTGCCTGGCCGACATTGGAAGGAACTGATATAATCCGGATTTCCTTTTGTCCTGTAAGGTTGTTATGTGAAAAATTATTTTCCGCAGACCCGAACTCTTTCATGTTCATCCTTAAAAACCTGCCTGCTTCATGATTCTTATTCTTAACATAATAATCATCGTAATCCCAGAAAAACGCTGCCGTTCCTTCTGATGAAAGATATCTGAAAAGTACCTTCTCACATTCATTAAGGGCATTGAATCCCACAAAATAAATCTTTTTGAACGGAACCCTCAGCTTTCCTCCATTATCCAGCTTTTCTGCTACGTTCCTGTAAATCATCCCCTCATATCCGATGTTTTTAGATTCCAGGTTTTCCCTTAACCTGTTATAAATATTTTTCAATACATCCCATGTATCCAGGAAAATATCTTTATGCTGACTTGATCTGCCCGGTTGAAAATTCTGCCAGAATCTTTTAATGACTTTTACCTGGTCTTCCGACAAATAAGAAAACTGATCCTCAATAGATTTCAGATCAGAAATATTCTGAAATAATTTCGGGGCATTTACAAGGTATTTATCAATATCATCAAAATCTGAAAGCATGATCTCACCCCAGAAATAGAATTCATCAAAACTTTCCCTAACATGTTTTTCCTGACAATAAATCTCATATAGTTCAAAGAGAGTATACAATTCATCTGCAGGTTCAAGGTCAGATAATGTTACCATAAGATCAGCAATAGTAAAATCCCCGGGAGCCCATACCGGTTTATCCGCCAGTCCGGAAAGATATTTATTAAAAAACAAGGCGGCCCTGCGGTTCGGGAAAACGACACAGCAATCCTTCAACTCATTGCCATAAGTCGAATAAAGATGTTTTGCTATTTCTTCGAGAAAAAAGTTCAATAGTTATTCAATAGATAATTCAGTTGTTAATTCATTTGTCATTCAATAGATAATTCAGTTGTGATTCAAACAACTGCATACGTCTTTAGGATCAGGGTCATCCCGAAGAGCGAAGCGATTTCGGGATCTTCTTCGATCATT
>CAZRHW010000104.1:0-7168 GCA_964599785.1 uncultured Bacteroides sp.
TTTATCAACAACTTATTAAATATTAAGATACAAATGTCTTTTTAAACACCCCCACAGGGAGGTGAGTCGGCTCCGGGCAAATATACAACCTATTATTTTCCAAAGACTCTGATACATTCCTCTAACAACTCCTGCCTGTCGATGGGTACAACCCCTATTTTCTCACATACAAGTCCGCCGGCAAGGTTCGATATGGTGGCAATATATTCGGTTTCCAATCCGGCCGCCAGGCATAAACTGGCA
Organism: uncultured Bacteroides sp.; assembly: GCA_964599785.1. Classification (GTDB taxonomy): domain Bacteria; phylum Bacteroidota; class Bacteroidia; order Bacteroidales; family SM23-62; genus LJUQ01. Next base: position 244 of record CAZRHW010000104.1, read on the forward strand.
AGGCTGATCACGGTATCTCCTGCTCCTGAAACATCTGCCACATCGCGTATCTCAGACGGGATATGATAATACCCTTCATGCGTACTTATAAATACGCCCAGTTCAGAAAGTGTCAGTAGTACAATCCCGATCCCCTGCTGTTCATGAAGATATGTCCTGACAATATCATAGATCCTGGCATAATCACTTTTTGCACAGTGGACGGTCAGTCCTCTGATAAACTCCCGGAAGTTGGGCTTGAATAAACTTACCTTTTCATATTCAAGGAAATTCCTGTATTTTGGATCTGCAAGGGTTGGTATGCCTGCCTGATTGGCAGTCTTCACGATACTCCTGATCAGAGTTGAGGTAATGGCTCCTTTATCATAATCCTGAAAAATAATGGCATCAATATTCCCTGTTGTGATAAGTTCGGATATTTGCTGGTCAAACTGCTGTTCTGTCTCCGGAGATAACGGGTAATCAATTTCTTCATCCACCCGCAGCATATGATGCCTGTCACTGATAATTCTTGTCTTCACGGATGTTATCCTGGACTGATCTATAAGGATCCCTATATCCGATAAATTTTCTTCTGTTAGTAACTCGATAAAATCCTCCTTCCTATCATCATCACCAATAACAGAACAAAGGATTGGTGTCGCTCCCAAGGCTTTGATATTGAGAGCCACATTCGCCGCCCCTCCCAGCCTGCGCTCCTGGTTATGCATGTTGACGACAGGGACAGGCGCCTCCGGTGATATGCGTTCGACAGTTCCCCAGATATAGGAATCGATCATAACATCTCCGATGACCAATATCTTCAGATCCTCAAACTTCCTGAAAGCTGCTTTTATCTTTTTTATTTCCATCAGCTAAAAAACACGCCAAAGATATAATTTTTCTTCATAATCCATTATTCCAGCATTCCGTTCTTCCAGACACCCGTAATCATTAAAAGCTTTCTGTTTTCAGATTCGATTTCACACCCTCACACCCCTTAACCCAACACCCACTCACACCAATTTAATTTACAAATTCACCAACCTGCCCAAAACCCTAAACCCTCACCCACCAATATACCAATATACCAATTTACCAATATACCAGTATACCAATATACCAGTATACTAATATACCATACTAATACGGATCGACATCAGCAATGACATTAAGGCCTTTATATTTCCCGGCTATCCCCCAGTTAAGTACAATATTCCTTATCCTTTTTTTGGTCTCATTCAGGTTGATGGTTCTTGGTATCTTAATAAGTATATCCTGAATATACCAGTTTTTAATTCTCCTGATAAGAGGATAATGAGGACCGAGAACAAGTATCCCTGTTATCCCCGAAAGTTCGCGGACGATTTCCCTGGCTGCTGCATCCAGAATTTTATTGTTACGGTGTCGCAGGGATATCTTTATTAAACGGTAAAATGGCGGATACCTGAATGATTTTCTTTCGGCTATCTGATTTCTGTAAATAGTATCATAATCGTTCGCCAGAACATTTTTAATAACAACATTTTCCGGATCCGATGTCTGCAAAATGACCAATCCTTTTTGATATTTCCTGCCTGCTCTTCCTGCCACCTGAGAAAGAAGCTGGAAACTCCTTTCAAATGCCCTAAAATCAGGAAAGTTTAACAGGTTGTCTGCATTCAGTACCCCAACCAGGCCAACATTATCAAAGTCGAGCCCCTTTGATACGATTTGCGTACCAACAAGAATATCTGTCTTCTCCTGTTCAAAATCAAGGATGATCTTTTCATACTGTTTCTTAGAACGGGCAGTATCCAGGTCAAATCTTACCGCTTTTACTTCGGGGAAAAAGATAGCAAGTTCTTCTTCAATCTTTTCTGTCCCAAAGCCTCTTGTTTCTAAGGCCGCTTCAGAACACTGGGGACAGGTTCCGGGAACTTTCATTGAATAGCCACAGTAATGACAAACCAGCCGGTTTTCCAGCTTATGATAGGTAAGACTTACATCACAGCTCCTGCATTGAGGGACCCACCCGCAGGATATACATTCAATGTATAATGAAAATCCGCGCCGGTTCTGAAACAGGATCACCTGCTGCTCCTTCCCCAGGACAGCTTTCATTTCTCTCAGCAAAACCGGTGAAAAATGTGATTTCATGATCTTTTTCCTGTACTGCTCCCGCAGGTTCACTACCCTGATCTCCGGTAATTCAATTTTACTATATCGTTCACCGAGACTGACAAGTCCATACTTGCCGGTTAATGCATTGTAATATGATTCAAAGGATGGAGTGGCTGTGCCAAGCAGGACATTTGCATGATGCATGCCTGCCAGCACGATAGCGGAATCCCTGGCATGATAACGCGGTGCCGTATCGGATTGCTTATAGGTGTTCTCATGTTCCTCATCGATAATGATCAATCCAAGCCTGTTGAAAGGCAGAAATATGGCTGAACGCGCACCGAGTATGATTTGAACGGGATTTTTTGATGAAATACCCAGAAGATTATAATATGTCTCTACCCTTTCAGCATCACTGTACCGTGAATGATAAATGCCAACCTGGTTGCCGAAAACCGATGTTAACCTCCTGACAATCTGGGCAGTCAGTACAATTTCCGGCAGCAGGTACAAAACCTGGTTGCCCATGCTGATCTGTTCCCTGATAAGATGAAAATAAATCTCCGTTTTACCACTTGAAGTAATCCCATGAAGTAAGGCTACTTTTTTTTCACTGAATATTTTTTTTATTTCATTTAATGCTCCTAGCTGTAAAGGTGTTAAAGGATTAATTGCTAAAACAGGTGTTTTTGCCTGTTCCAGTCGTGTTACTTCCTTCTTTACCACCTGGAAGACATTTTTCCTGACAAGGGCCTGGAATGCACTTTCACTGTACTCCGGAATATGCTGAAGTTCCTGCTTTTTTATTTCAGAAATCCCATCATGGGTATCCTCCCTGATACTCAGGAATGATAGCAAAAGATTATGCTGCCTGGGTGCACGTTTAAATGAATCAATCAATTCATCCGGTTTATCTTTCTCCTTATAAACATCATTGAGGTTTACGAAAGTTTCAGTCTTCGGGTGATATCTTTCCCTGATCCGCTCTTCAGTTAATATGATCCCCTTCCCCTTCAGAATATCCAACCATTTATCAGGATTCTTCATTTTGATCTTATTTTTCAAATCCTTTAGACTTATTGCATTTCTGTCCTTAAGAAATGCAATCACCTTAAGTTCTTCCGGTTCCAGCAGGTTATCCTTTTCAGGTATCTTTCCGGGCAAATAATAAGTTTCGCTCTCCAGCTTTAATCCTGCAGGAATGGATGCTTTCATTACCTCCCCGGGTGAACATAAATAATATTCCATGATCCAGTTCCAGAAATCAAGCTGGAAATTATTGACCACAGGGAAAGGATCGATGACAGATATGATTTCACGTATCTTAAATCCGGCGGGCGGTGAATGATGCAATCTAAAGATGATACCCGAATAATATTTTCGCGGTCCGAAAGGTACTATAACACGTATTCCTGCTGTCACCCTGTCGGCAAGTCTGTCCGGCACCCTGTAGGTGAAAGTGCCGGTGACAGCCAGCGGAAGTATAATATCTGCAAATTTTTCTTTTTGTGTCATGAAGGATCACCAAAAACAAAAGATAAAAAAAAAAGCCAAGCATGAGAACATATTGCCTGGCAAATTTAAGAATGACCATCAAATGGTATCAGACGGAGAGGATTTCAGCAATCTCCATTTTATCCATATCCACCTGTTTATGCTTTTTTACTGCTTTGTTAAAGGTACAGTGGGCAATCTCACCATTAACCATCCCCACCATGATACTTTGCTGATCATCCAGAAGGGCCTGTACTGCAGCATGACCAAAGAGACTTGCAGTAACCCTGTCATAAGCCGAGGGAGTGCCTCCCCGCTGAATATGTCCAAGCACGGTAACCCGCATATCATAATCCTTAAAATCATCTTTTAACTTTTCCGCAATGGCAAATGCACCGCCGGATTCTTCTCCCTCTGCAACAATGATAATATTACTTGATTTTCTTCTTTTAAAACCTCTCTCAAGAAAATCCTTTAAGTTTGCTACCTGATTTTTTATTTCAGGGATCAGGATTGCTTCTGCTCCGCATGCAATCCCGGCACGCAGAGCAATAAACCCGGCATCACGCCCCATGACTTCCACAAAGAACAACCTGTTATGGGAACTGGCAGTATCCCTGATCTTGTCGATTGCTTCAATAACAGTATTCAGCGCTGTATCATAACCAATTGTATAATCCGTACCATAGATATCATTATCTATTGTCCCCGGTATTCCTACAATCGGAACATCATATTCTTCCGTAAACTGCCTTGCCCCGGCGAAAGTGCCGTCTCCTCCTATGGCCACAACAGCATCAATGCCGGCTGACCTGAGTTTTTCATATGCCTGTTTCCTGCCTTCAGGTGTTCTGAATTCTTTGCTCCTTGCAGTTTTCAGAATTGTGCCTCCCCTCTGTATAATATCGCTGACACTGGGGGCTTTAAGCTCTTTGAAATTCCCGTTGATCATACCTTCATAGCCATGCCGAATGCCTATTACCTGTAAACGGTTATAAATGGCAGTCCTGGTAACAGCACGGATTGCCGCATTCATCCCCGGAGCATCCCCTCCTGAAGTAAAAACACCAATTTTTTTAATCTTAGCCATTATTTTCTTATGTATTGGTTTCCAGATAGACTATTATCTGCTTTTAAGAACAGCAAAATTATTAATTATTTCGATTTAATAAATCGTGATTCCGGTCTGAGCTGCTGGGGGTCGACTGGTCATTTTGCTTCGTAAAAATACTAATTTCACTAATTGAGCCTCAACCTTCTTCTTCTTGCTACTATTGCGACCCCTCTTCAGCCTCAGCCTTCTTCTTCTTGCTACCATTGCGACCTCTTCAGCCTCAGCCTTAGCCTTCTTAATATCCTTTCATTTTAATTTCAAGTTATACCCTTAATGAATTATTAAAGGCCGGCCACAAGCTCTTCAGCCCTGATCCTGATCTTCTCCAGGAACCACTGGGGTGTTGAAGTTGCCCCGCAAATACCGATGGAGGATGCATCCCTGAAAGGGATATCGGCAAGGTCCCGAAGGTTTGTGATAAAAAAGGATTTTCGATTAACTGATTTGCACACCTTAAAAAGCATTCTTCCATTTGAACTTTCTTTACTGCTGACAAACAGGATAATATCATATTTCCCGGAAAATTCTTTCAGTCCCGATTCCCTGTTTGAAACATGTTTGCAAATCGTGCGGTTTATATGCATCAGATGCTCCGGATTGCCTCCATAAGAACTTATCTTCTCAGCAATTTTAGAAATGATCTCTTCAAAACTTTTATTATTCATGGTGGTTTGTGAGTACAGAAAAATGGATTTGCTGAAATCAAGTTTGTCCAGGCTGGATTTGCTGTTGATAACAACAGCCTTGCCCTCAGTTTGTGCTAAAAGGGTTCTGACCTCGGGATGGTTCTTTTTACCATAAATAACCACAGAGCCTCCAATCCTTTTATGTTTCTGATATCCGGTTCTGATCCTTGCCTGTAACTTTGAAACAATAGGACAGGTTGCATCAATAAGTTCAATATTATTTTTATGAGCTATGGCATAGATATCGGGAGGTTCTCCATGAGCCCTTATCAATACTTTAACATTTGTCAGTTTCCCGAACTCCTGATAATCTATAACTTTCAGCCCCATACTTTTCAGCCGGTCAAGCTCCACCTGGTTATGAACAATTGATCCGAGGCTATACAGGTTTCCCGTCCTGAACAACTCCTGTTCAGCCAGATTGACAGCATTCTGCACGCCGAAACAGAACCCCGACTCTTTGTCAATTTCAATCTTTACTTTCATTTTTCGGCTGGATTCCATATTTGCTATCCAGAAGTTTCCTGAACCATTGCATCTGGTAATCAACTCCCATATTACTGTTGTCAAGTGCAATTGCATCTTCGGCTTGTAACAACGGACTTATTGCCCTGTTGGAGTCCTGGTAATCCCTGTCATTTATATTGTTTAACACCTCCTGGAAACTGACATCTATTCCCTTCTGTCTTAGTTCATCATACCGCCGGCGAGCCCTTATTTCTTCGTTAGCGACCAGGAATAATTTGATATCCGCATCCGGAAAAACCACCGTGCCTATATCGCGACCATCCATAACCACACCCCTGTTACTTGCCATGGAACGTTGTAAATCAACCATTCTTTTCCTGACTGATTCTATCTTGCTTACCGGGCTTACAAATTTTGCAACTTCAACATCCCTGATCTCATCTTCTACCGGCTCACCATTCAGGTACGTTTCCATCCTGTTTAAAGTATTATTAATCCTGAATTCAATCCTGATATTGTCAAGACTTTGATTAAGTGCCGGAATATCGATCATCTGATCCCTGATTAATCCATTCCTCAGACAGAAAAGGGTTACTGCCCGATACATCGCACCACTGTCGATATAAGTGACCCCAAGTTCGCCGGCTATCGCCTTTGCAAACGTACTTTTTCCACTGGAGGAAGGTCCATCAACTGCAATAATGATATTTTTGGGAATTTGATACACGCTTTTATGGTTTTAAAGGAATACAAAAATAGAAAAACTTAATTGGTTTACATTAAATGAGCGAATTTGCCTTTTTATCACTTAACCACAAAGGCACACTAAGGGTAACTCAAAGGAACACCAGGAACTTAAATCAGCCTCCTTTGTGTTCCTTAGTGAAGTACTTAGTTTTCCTTTGTGGTCAAATAATCACAAAGCAATAAATACACATTACTATAACATTCTTAAAAAGAACATAAGTATACCGTATCACAGTTAATGCTTAAAATAGCATTTAAGAAATTGTAATGATAATATTTTTCAGGTTTTTCGTTTATAGAAGGAAGAAAGGTTTGTGCTCAGGGAGAAGTGATT
>CAZRHW010000105.1:0-7160 GCA_964599785.1 uncultured Bacteroides sp.
TCAAAATCAACGGCCTGGACATGGGACGGCGCGATGAGGTCACCGGCAAGTACCGACTCGGTATAAGTTCCGGCGGGATTTTGCCTGATCCATGAAACAAAATTCCCCCTGTCATCACACACGATAACATCCAGGAGGTTATCATCGTCGAGATCGATGGCCTGAATATGAGCAATGAGAGGAGGCTCGTCGAATTTCTGCCCGACAGGCACCGGATCGAGAAAATCTATCTTTGCGCCGGTTACGTTTTCAACAGGACCTTCGGTATCATTACTGCCGGATTCCGACCTGCCTGCAATGCGCCTGATAACATCTCCCCTGGTCAATCCACTGCGTTTGGCCTGATAGTTTAAAAGCAGCAACGGAATACCTATGATAGCAATTAAAACAGCGGAGATGGGAATGATGTTTTTATACCTGTTCTTTTGCTTTTCAGGAGCAGTCTTATCTTTTGTCATCCGTTATTAATATGCAATGGTCGGGTAAATCAATAAATATACTATTACAAATCTAATAAATATGTGCTATCTGGAGCCCTAATTTCCACTTTTAGCACGGTCTGAAAAGAGAATGATTAAAAATGATTTTTAAGAAAAGATTTTTATCAACGTGTTGTGCGATTGATAGAGTCAAGTAATTGAATCATAGATTTTTGCAGAACCAAAGCTGTATCACTACTATATTTAACCGCTAACCTGCCTTCCGAATCCGCCTGCTGGCGGAGCAGGCAGGTTTTGCTAACTTTACGAATTCTTTGCACACTTGATGGATTCTTTGCGCACTTTGCGGTTAAATCTTTTTCTTTGTTGTGACACAGTCCCGGCTCTGCAAATTCCTCATCATAAATATCGCCGGTTTAATAGCACAACACGTTAATTATTATTATTATTGAAGAAAGAAGAGAGATTTTAATTTGAAAAAGGCGTTAAGAAGAAATATGATCATTTTCCTGGTTGTTTTCAGTTTCGGATTAATTCCTGCTGTTATCTGCCAGTTTTTTACCCGGCAACCGGTTAACAGGTATATCCATATCAGGAGTTTCCGTTACGGGAAAGATCCTTCCGTAATCAGATGTAACCGGGGTGATACGCTGCATATAACCTTTTCCACTGATGATACCGGTCATTCATTTTTCCTGGAGGAGTTCGATATAGATGCCAAGGTCAGTCCTGCCCGTGACGTGGTTGAGGTATTCAGGGCAGGTGATCCGACGGAAAAACCGGTACTGACGCGGGAGCTGGTCTTTACAGCCAGACACCCCGGGATATTGAACTTCCTGGTTTCAAGAAGCAATTTCCGCTGTCACGTATGGTGCGGTCCCATGCATGCCTTTGAACATGGAAAGCTGATCATTCTTCCCAATACCCTGCTTGTTTTTAGCCTGGGTTGTATAGCCGGAATCCTGGTTATATGGATTATCGGATTTTTACGTAAATCAGTACCAAACGCCGGAAATGACGATAATAAGTCAGGTTACCGGGATTTGCTGAAAAAAAACGTTTTTCTCCGTAAACTGGTAATTTCCAGGTGGCCGCAGACTTTTCTGGTTATGGTAACCATGGTGATGATGTATGTTGTGTTATTGACTTCCATGTTCGGCACAAAAATGTCGGGCAGAAACCTTGGTGTTCTTCTGATGTGGGCCATCTGGCTTTTCCTGCTGATAGCGCTGCTGACACCCTTCCTGGGAAGAATCTGGTGTACCATTTGTCCCCTGCCCTTTTTCGGGGACCTGATCCAGCGAAGATCAGTTTTAACACCCCTTGATGGTATCAAAGGGGAATACCGGAACAAATTTTCCGGTCTTTTCCTTAAATGGCCTGTATGGCTGCAAAACGGATGGCCAAAGTTAATTATTCTGCTTACCCTGACCACTTTTTCTGTCACGCTTGTCGCGATACCAAAAGTTACGGGGTTTACCGTAATTGTATTGTGGCTGCTTCCAACCCTGATGGCCCTGGTTTTTGAATTACGGGCTTTTTGCCGTTACCTCTGTCCGGTAAGTGTCTTTGTCGGGCCATTCTCCCGGATGAGTCCGCTCGCTCTCAGGAACAGGTCACAGCAGATATGTGATAACTGTAAAACCCATTACTGCCGGAAAGGCAATCAGAAAGGATGGGCGTGCCCTTACGGAATCAATGTAGGCGAAATGAATGAGAACACAGATTGCGGATTATGCCTCGAATGTATTAGAAGCTGTTCGTACAACAATGTCTCTCTGTATACCCGTCCATTCGGATCTGAACTGGGTACGCGCAATCTGAGCGAAGCATGGTTGACAATCGCCATATTTACCCTGGCTGCTGTTTATTGTATAGTGTATCAGGGCCACTGGCCGGTGGTGCGTGATTATGTGAATATTATCGATAAAGGGAACTGGGGATTATTCGGAATATATGCGTTGATTGTGTGGACACTTACGCTGGCAGTAATGCCGGGGATTATATATATATTCTCCCGGGCGGGCGTCATGCTTTCGAATATTCAGATAAGGATCAGGGAAGTATTTCTTGCCTCGGCCGGAGCCTTACTCCCCCTGGGACTTATGTTGTGGATTGCCTTTGTAATTCCCATGTTATTTGTTAATGTGACATTTATCAGGCAATCCATTTCCGATCCGTTCGGATGGGGCTGGGACTTTTTCGGTACAGCCAACATACCCTGGCACCAGTTTTTACCACGGGTAGTTCCATGGCTGCAATCGGTGCTGGTTTTAACAGGGCTTCATCTCAGTCTGAGAAATCTGAAAAGAACCCGGATTCATCATCATATGAATTCCCGCCAGTCGCTCCGCATGAACCTGCCGATGGGGCTTTTTATTACCGGCAGTGCCGTCGCCATGATATTTTTCTTTACCAATTGAGACAGCCGGTCAAATCAATCACCTGATGTGGAGAGTGACAGTTAATTTCAGGTGTCACAAGTAACACCGATTGATTGTATTTTTCGTGTCTGACGTTGAAAATTCATCCTTCCCCCGGACAAATCCTGTCGCAGGCCGGAGGAAGCGATGTATTCAATCCCAATGTTGATGAGTCCTGATCCTGCTAAAAACTTGCATAGTTGCAAATTCATTTGATAGTGGGCACTTTATTTGATTGTGAAATCCATATCGTATGCGGTAAAACTTATCTCACATTTTGCACCCGGATCAGTACTGCCCTCAAATTGCGTTTTACTATCTTTTTCTATGTATGTTACCGGCTTGTTCGAAAATCGCTCTTTGGGGTAATTAATTGCTCCATATGTGCTTTCGCATGAAAGCCTGTATTCTAATGCCGGATCAGTGACCAGTGTCACATAACCGTACTTAAAATTACCGTGGAAACCGGTAAACTGCGGAGATAACTTATTGACTTTTAATTGTGTATCATATGCATCCGGCATACTGATACTGTTCCCGGCTGTTTCCAGATAAATACCATTGTACTTCGATTCGGCACAAATAAAATCGTCCACCTGCCTTATTTTAAGCGTACAATCGTATATAGAGCCGGCGCTCAGATTACCTATTTTTTCGGCATCAACCTCGGAATATTTTGCATTAAAGGTGAGTGATTCGTAGCTGCCACCTTTTACGTCGGTATCGTAAAGATCGAGATGTGCATCACCCATTTGCCCTCCGAGCAGAAACAGAGAATAATTTGCTTTCATCCGGATACCTGTCAGATTTCTGATATCATAGTTATCATCATATGACTCTCCTTTTAATTCATTCACCGATGAAAACTCCAACTTGGAATACTTCGATTCTACTTCCACATTTTTAAAATTCTGTGCTGTTATATTACAATCATATATCTCAAAGGATGCATTACCTCCGCTTCCCAGTATCAGTGTTGAATATTTAGCCTCAATTTTACTATTATCCCCGAAGTCTCCTGTGAGGATATCCGTATCGTAAAGATCAAAAATAAAAATCCCCGAAAAATCGGCTATCTCAACATTATTGTACTTGCTGTTAAGTGTAAATTCAATACTTTCGGGGATCCAGAGTGTATAAGATGCTTTAAACTTGTCGATGGTGACTTTTTCTCCGCTTTGAAGCGTAGTTTTTGTTGCAAGTCCCATAAAAGTACTTTTACTACTCCAGAACTCCGTATTAATATCAAGAGAATTAACTCCGGTTTGCACCTCGGGATTTTTAAATGCTTTTATCAATAAATCCCTGTCTTCTTCTTTACCTCCCGAAACGATAATTTCCCCTGCAAGTTTAACTTCGCTGTTCTTCCATACATTTACCTTCAGGTCGGAATCATATACTTTGAGCGCCAGTTTTCCGCCGGGTCCGAGCTTATATATACGCTCGAAACTTTCCTTTATCTCATTCTGGTTAATGGAATAAGCAGGAGATGAACAGAACAGTACAAGCAATATAAATGTTTTACATATTAGCCTTTCGTTTTTCATAATTTTCATTTTTTTCAATTTCGTTTAACATTCTGTTTAAAATCAGGATCTTTTTCTGATACAGATCCATCAGTGAATTTATAAGCTTTGAATTTGGACCTTTCTGTCGTAAATCTTCCGAATAGTGACTGATCAGCTCATCGACATATTCAAGATCCCTGTTACTTGTGATAAGCCCGTCCGGATTGAAGCTTAATTTTTTTATCCGGTCTAAATAATTATCGATCTGGTTATGAAGCAGAACCTCCTGCTTTGCAAGGTCCGGATCCATATTTACAAAAATTAGTCCAGGTTGTTGATCCTGTATGATGAAATAAACGGCCACACCAGAAAGTATCATTATTGCAGCAATGGAGGCTGCCACCCTGAAAAGCACAATCTGCCGGCGCTTTTTTGAACTTCCCAACGCCCGTCGTATGGCCTTCCACAGATACGCTTCGTCGGGTTTTTCAACGTCAAGAGCTTTACGATTATTCCGGATGTACGATTCCAGTTTCATAACTCATGATTATTATTTTCTGATCCGTTGTCAGTCTTTCCGGTCTTTCTGACCAGAATATCCTTAAGCAGGTTTTTTGCCCTGATAAACTGCGACTTTGAAGTGGATTCGGAAATTCCTAACATCCCGGCAATCTCCCTGTGCATGAACCCCTCGAGCAGGTACAGATTTAAAACAACTCTTGCTTTTTCGGGCAATGACTTGATTCCTTCGTGAATGACCTCCATAGGAATATCAGGCAGATCATCAGTCTCAGTGTCCGTATCTTCAATCTGTATGTTGTCATAGTCGACAAATGACAACTTTTTACTTCTCAAATGGTTAAGCGATTTATTGATGACAATCCGTTTTAGCCATGTTCCGAATGCAGATTCTCCTCTGAATCCGTTAATTTCTGAAAAAGCACTGATAAACGACTCCTGGATAATATCTTCAGCATCCGCCCGGCTGACTACAATTCTTATACAGGTATTATACATCGCCGGCAGGTAAATCCTGTAAAGCCTGTGCATTGCTTTCTGATCACCCCGGCGTGCTTTCTCAACAAGATGGTTATTGATATCAAAATTTTCGTTTTCCAAATCCGCTGCTGTATATTAAAGACACCTAAAAGTAAAAAAGACGTAATATTTTTTATTTTATTTTCGCGAACCTTTTAAACAGGATCAATTTTCAACAGTGAGTGCTTCTGACAGGGAATTTGCCCTATGTCACATCCCGACAATGATATAATGGGACGGTTATAAGCGGGTATGGCATCGTGGCTGCGATATCTTCGCATTCGGTTTCTTTCGGTAATACATTATAAATAAAAATATATAATTTAGTTACTTATACGTCTTAGCCGCACAACAGCTTAATTTTTTAAAAATGAGAAGAATTTGTTTTTTTCTGGCATTATTCCATGTTTGCTGTATAAGCTTATCCGCCCAGGATATGTTTAAAGTCAGGCGCCTTACTTTCGAAAATGAACAGGAAGGTTTTGCCACATGGTCTCCCGACGGGATGTCCATTGTATACCAATACACGGATTTATATGATACGCTCGGCAAAAATGGTTTGTGGAAAGTCTCACCCGATGGAACAGGGGCAACACAGATTTTCAGAGGCATCGCCGAACATGCCAAATGGTCGCCCGACGGCAGATATATTGTTTTCGACGCAGATACGGGCAACAGTATAAAGATGATACCGGCCGCAGGAGGAGAAGCCATATCATTCCTTCCCGATTCGGTTATCATTCAGAACGGCGGACTGCCCTGCTGGTCACCCGACGGAAAACAGATTGCCTTTACCAGAACCAGGTCCGGAAATTTTGATATATGGATCATGGAGCTGGATATAGAAAAAATTAATAAAAAGCTTGGTATTATTCAGGAATAAAGGGTAGGCAGGTCTGACCACCTGTCCGCACCACCTCCATCCATCTCCTCCGCTTTTTCACCCGGCACGGTATCCTGGTAAAACTCCATTTAATGTTCCTCACATACTCTGGCGTGACAGGATATCCGCCATGAACTCCCGGGCAAGTTTTGCCTGTTCATTGGCGTAATCAACCCCGGCGGTTTTGCCATCAGGGGTTCTGATGTGGTGGCACAATTCATAACAGAAATAACCGTTAAAGCCTATCTCACCCATTAATTCTATATACCGGTCATAATCGGCCCATTCAATAATCTCTGCCCGATATTTATCACCGGCATATTTTGATTGAACCTTGCCTGCACCATCCCTGAAAAACTCCCCGCCGTAATGAGAATGAACCTGCAGATCACCTACCGCCCTTACCGCCTCTTCCACCCATTCGGGATCTTTCCTGTCCATCATGCCGGCATCAAGACAGACCTTTAACCACGGCGAATTCACCTCATTCACCATGCGCAGGCAGTCACGATAATCTTTGAACAACGGAGGATGGTTCTGCAAGGCCATGGTAATTCCGTATTCCTCGCCGAACCCGGCAGATTCCTTCAGGCAGTCTTTCACAAAATTCCAGCGGTCCAGCATGGTAGCATAAGGATACTGGCGCTGGAAAGTGTAAAAGTCGGTCTTTACCAGGTCATAAGTCCCGACGCCTTCATGAATGGGTATACCGGTCCAGGCGGGAAATAAACGGACAATTTTCGCCCCAAGGTCCCTGGCCATACGGGTTGTTTCTTTAACCATCAGCAACTGGCACTCGCGGTGTTCGGGAATAGGACTGCTGAAATCATTGTTGCAGGCTACTGCCGGTATTTCGATACCTGCTTTT
>CAZRHW010000106.1:0-7143 GCA_964599785.1 uncultured Bacteroides sp.
CTTGAGCGTGATGTGAGAGACCTGGCAGAGTTCAGGTCACTTGAACCTTTTATTAAACTACAGAGGATGACAGCACTCATGACAGGCAATCTCCTGAATTATGCAGAACTAGCAAAAAATGCCGGGATTACTGCAAACACAGCACGACGATTTGTAAATTATCTTGAAATAAGTTACCAGGCTGTTTTACTTCAGCCATGGAGCAGGAATAAGCTAAAACGGCTGGTTAAAAGTCCAAAACTTCACTATCTCGATCCTGGAGTTCAGAGGGCAATCATACAGAAGAGAGGGATTCCTGCCGGAAACGAATATGAAAGTGCGGTAATTGCCGAACTGTATAAACAGATGAAAAACTTTCAATTCCCCGGATTATTTTACCATTTGTGTACAGTTGACGGCCGCGAAGTCGACCTGCTGATTGAGACAGAGAAAGGTTATTATGCAATTGAGGTAAAAATAGCAAGCCGTGTATCAGAGGTTGATGCCAGACATCTGAAGGGACTCGGACCTATTCTTGACAAACCACTTCTTTTTTCATTCCTTCTCAGTAATGACCCGGTCATACGGAACATTTCAGAAAACATCCTTGCTCTTCCATCAGCAATGTTTTTAAGCTGATAAATTTGATCATTGATATAGATTTTTACATAGCGAAATTCGGAAACTGCAACTTCCAACAACCGGCCGGTTGTCAGAGCTTGTATTGTATGATATGCAACCTGCGAAAAATTTAATAGCAAAAATTCCCCGATTGTTTTTTACCTTGCTTAAAAATATACGTATTATTTATAACGTGAAGTGTGATTGAATCATAGATTTTTTATAGAGCCGCGCCGCGGCTCTACAAATCTTAAATTATAAATATCGTCGATATAATTGCACAACACGTTATTCATAACCAAAGCGATTCAATTTGGATACCGGTAACCTTATCAGATTGTGTGTTAACAGGGATGAGGCAGCTTTCAGAACACTCATTGAGAGTTATTCTGACTTTGCATTCAGCGTAGCATTCAGGATAATGAATAATGAGGAAGAGTCGAATGATATTGTTCAGGAATCATTTATCACAGTCTGGAACAAAATCGGGGATTTTGATCCAGAGAAAAAATTCAGCAACTGGCTTTACAGGATCATCGTTAATAAATGTTATGATGTACTCAGAAAAAAGAAAAGAATGCGACTGGTCTATCCCGATGCGAATAACTGGAACATCCCGGGATTATTCAGTGAAAGTAATCCTGAAAGAAAACTGGATAATGAAGAGATTGGTAAAATGATACGACAGTTAACTTTCAAATTAAGCACAAAACAAAAGATCGTATTTGTTATGAGTGAGCTGGAAGGACTGTCACATGACGATATCGCTGATATAACAGGCATGGCAAAAACAATCATAAAAAGTAACCTGAACCACGCCCGCCGGAAGATTGGTGAAATGATTAAAAAACATATATGAAAATGAATAACAGGGATAAATATTTTAAAGTAATAAAAGCCTTGAAGAGTAACAGGCCCGTTTTACCCGACAAAGAGAAATTGACTGATGATATTATGAGAAGGATGAAGGGATCGGAGAATAAACCCGTTTTTCATGAAAAGGTGAGTAATTATATTTTTGGCTGGGCCGATAATAGCTGGATCCGGGGAGCAATGGCTGCTGCTGCTGTCCTTTTTATCGGGATTTTCATAATCCAGCAAGTTATTATCACAAACAGGATAAATAATCTTGAAAAACAACTGATAAGAACAGTAAATACAATCAATGGCCATGAACCGGATCTGGGAATGATGCAGAAAGTCCTCCTGAATATAGTTGTAAAAGACCATATGATGGTTGACAGTATTACAGTATCCAAATCCGACCTGGAAGAATTATTGAAATCCTATCTGGAATTGCAGGAAAACTATGAAGATCTCCAGAAGAGTTTTAGACTTGAGCCTTATATACAGGATATGATCAGGCGCAGCATGGAGAATAATACAGACGATGACAAATCAAAATTAAATCTTTAATACAATGAAAAGGAAAATTAAAATATTTCTCATGTTCACATTCATGATTATGCTCTTCTCGTGTGATTATGAAATGCTTGTCATTAACACGGTTCATGAAGATGGTTCTGTAACCAGGAAAGTTATCGTGAAAAATATCGATGAAAATTTTGAACCGAATAATTTAAGAGTGCCCATCGACAGCACCTGGCAAACTGAAATGACCTTTGATGTAAATGAAAATAATGATACTGCATGGATATTTACCGCAGAAAAATATTTCAACAATGTAGAAGAAATAAATGCAGCATACAAAACAGACAGCGGGAGTAACCGGGAATTGCAAAGAAGTGCCGCATTTTCAAAAAAGTTTAAATGGTTTACAACTATTTTCAGGTTCAGTGAAACAGTTGAAAGAATCATGACTGTTACCTGTCCGATGTCAGATTTTTTCACAGATGAAGAATTGAAATTTATCTATCTGCCTGATAAAGTCCAGGAAGATCTGAAAAACGGCCCTGACAGCACAATGTACAAAGAGTTGACAGACACCGTTGATACGAAATCAGAACAATGGATGTGGACAAACTTTGCCAGGCAGTGGATAGAGATTTTTTATGATCTCTTCGGTGATGATCCTGAACTCAGGATTGATAAGGAGGAGATGGGATCTAAAGTACCACTATTTGTTCAACAGGCCATTGATAATGAAGGTGATAGTCTGGCTCCGTTTTTCATTCCTATCCTGGGCGAGGAATTTTATTACACATACGAGACTGAAATAGACAGTTCAGTTTCCTTATTAGAAGATACAATTAATATTTTCCTGTCGGTCAATAAATACGATATGGAAATCAGGATGCCAGGAAGGATCATTGCATCAAACGGATATGCTGGAACCAATCCGGACTCTTTAGAGAGCGGCGGCATCCTCTGGACAGTCAAAGGAGAATATTTTCTGAATGAACAATATGAAATGTGGGTGGAATCGCAGGTTCCCAATTACTGGGCATGGATTGTTACTGCTGTATTTATTCTTTTTGTGATTTCAGGATTGGTGGTTCGGTCAAGGAAAGGGAAGAGTTGATTTATAGGGGGTATAATAACCAGATTTTTTATTTCTCTACACTTATAAGAGTTCTCGCAGATTTACGCAGATTCCTACACAGATTTTCGCAGATTTCTGATTTACAATTTATTATTTCTGTATAAATAAGCATCTTTATCTGCCTGAATATGTGAGTGATAATAGTAAATTATAAATCTGAAATAATAAAATTAAGACATAACACATCCCCCAATTCAGCCTGAAGCCTTTATCCTTCATCAGCCTCAGCCTTCTTCCTTTTGCGACCCTGCGACAATTGCGACATTGCGACGCGCCAACCTGTAACTTGCAACTTTTTACTTTTAACTTTTAGCTTCTAACTTTAATATCCCATCACTGCCCCGTTTTCAAAGGCTCTTCCGCTCTTTGATAAAACTCATTCTGAAGCTCAAGAACGGTTTTATCAGCTTTTACACTCCTGATCATCTCTGCCAGCTGGTTTGCATCATGATCAAGGATCAGGTTACCGAGTTCTTGCGAGGCATAACTTCCATCACCGGCATAATGGTTCGGATATTTTGCATACCACCAGATACCGGCAAAAGGTTTAAAAATAACATTATTCAGTATCTTTTTTATATTTTTGCTGCAATTTTCACTTTAAATTCTGACGGATCTTTAATTATATGTCACAGATCTTCCGCCTTATTAAGTTTGCTTTTTCAACAAGCAATTATTACATAGCCATGAATGAATCTCTCCGGAAGATTGACGGAAATTATACAATGCTTCACTATCCGCTGGATGGAAAGGATATTTCGACCTTCGCACAAGCCCAGAAGAATCTTACCGATTATTGTCTGTTAAAACTTCCTGAACTGAAGGACAAGGTGGTTCTGGAAATCGGATGCGGAAACGGGGTACAAAGCCTTTACATTTATCAGAAACATACACCAAAATCTATTACCGGTGTAGATCTAAATAATGGTAATATATTGATTGCCAATGAATTAGCTAGAAATGCCTCTGCAGGAAATATTAAATTTGTCGTCGATGATGCTCAAAATCTTTCAACTGTTGAGGATCATTCTGTTGATATAGTCATCAATATTGAAAGTGCATTTCATTATCCTGATAAACCGGCATTTATCAGGGAAGTTCACAGGGTTCTTAAATCAGGTGGTAATTTTGTTATAGCAGATATACTCACAAATTCAGAGAAAAAGAAAAAGTACCTCCGGCTGTGGAAGAGAAAAATGTCATATAATCACTGGCCATTAATTAAATACCTTGAAAGCATCAGACATACAGGCTTACACTTAACAGCCTCTGAAGATATAACTAGACCTGTCATAGAAGCTTATAAAAAGTACCGCCAGTGGTTATCAGGGCTTAAGGAAATTCCCTTTACCGAAAGGATCTTGCTAAGCATCTTTCTCCGTGTAAATGTAAGACTGAACGTGGCATTGTTAAAATACCGCCACAGCTACTATATTTTTCATGGTGTAAAATCCTGACAATGATCTGTAAAGGCTTCTCGCATATTTTCGCAGATTCCGCAGATAATTCAAAACCAATGGTTAAAGTTCAGCGAAATCTGCGTCATAATCAGCGGAATCCCTGCCTGCCGGCAGGCAGGTGCGAGAAATTATAACAATACAATTAAATATAACTAACATGGTATTTATGTATCCTGAAATGATTAATAACCTGCCCGAGGCAGATATACCCTTCCCCGGTGTATTCGGAAGGATTTCACAAGCTGAGGACCACCAGGTCGTATTCTTTGAAATTGAGGCCATTGGCGAAGTGGCCGAGCACAAACATGGCGCACAATGGGGAGTCGTGTTTGAGGGTGAAATGGATCTGACCATCGATGGTAAAACAAAAACCTGCAGAAAGGGAGACACCTATTTAGTACCTGATGGCGTTTTGCATTCAGCAGTTTTTAAGAAAAAAACATGGCTGATGGACTTTTTCGCCGATAAGTACAGGTATAGACCCAGGGGAGAATAGTTCCCGGTTTACCACGTGAAATGCGACGTAGGAGCATATTTCACTGTGGTTGTCGGTTTTCAGTTTTCAGTTTTCAGTTTTCGGTTGGTTTGGGTAGTGGGTTTGGAGATGAAGGAGAGTTCTGCCGATTTTTAATCGGTAGCAATAACAATATCAGATGACACTGTAAAGTCCGGTTTTCAACCGAACCATATTAGTTCTCGGTTTTCAGTTTTCGATACCGAAAACTATTCATACCGCAGTGCATCGGCTGGATTTGTATTGGCCGCCCTGATCGTTTGTGATATGACGGTAATCAAAGCAATTAATATTGCAATCAGTGTGGCAGCTATAAAGATGGTTATGCCTGGTTCGGCTTTGTATGCAAATTCCTGGAGCCATTTCCTGGCCCAGAGCCATGCAAGAGGCCATGCAACACAACTGGAAAGAAGGATTAAAATGGTAAATTCCTTAACCATAATCAAAGATATCCGCAATACTGATGCCCCCATTACTTTCCTGATACCAATTTCCTTGGTTCTTTGTTCAGCAATAAATGCAGCCAGCCCGAACAGGCCCATGACGGCGATGAGAATTGCAAAACCTGCAAAATACCGGAAAACTATACCAAGCTTCTGATCTGTTCTGTACATCCGGTCAAAATTTTCATCCATAAAAGAATATTCGAAAGGATACTGTGGTGAAATGTTATTCCATTCCTTTTCAATGACTTTCAATGCATCTCCAATGTTCTCCGAAGCAATCTTAATATTGACATATCCGAACCATTCATCATTCCATCCAAAGATTAACGGTTCAATAGGTATGCGGAGCGACTTGAAATGAAAATCCTTTAACACGCCAATGATCTCAAATTGTGTGACAGGGAATGCAGTGATATACCAGCTGGGATTTAAAAATCGTTTACCAACAATGCTGTCGATATCCATATCCAATCTCCGGACTCCTGCTTCATTGATCAGGCATGTATTTAAGCTATCTGTTTCCAGGTCCCACGAAAAATTTCTTCCCCTGATAATCTCCATACCCATCAGATCGACATAATCAGGATCAATCGTAAAGACATTTGCATTTAAACTCTGACCTTCTATATCGAAAGTTTCATAATTGAGGGAACTGCCGGGAACTGTATAAGAATAGGCTACTTTCCGGATAAGTGGATACCGTAATAGATTCTCTTTAAAGATTTCCTGGCTGTTATTGATTTCTCTGTTCAGTTCGAAAGTTACAATATGTTCCTTGTTAAACCCAAGATCTTTTTTACGTAAATAATTCCGTTGATTATATACTACTATAGTTCCGATAATTAGTATAATCGAGATTGTAAACTGAAAAACGATCAACGCTTTGCGCAAGAATCCGGCTGAGCGGCCCCTGATTTTTTCTCCTTTAAGTACGCTTGCCGGCTGAAACCGGGTTAGATAAAACGCGGGATATAAACCTGCCAGCAAACCAACAACAATTATCCCTGCAACGACCAGCAATAGATTGTAGGGATTTTCAAGGTATGCAATGCGAAGGTCATCACCAATGATCCTTTCAAAAACCGGAAATAATAATTCCACTGTTAGCAAACCCAGAAGAGTTGCTATTAATGTGATCAGCATCGATTCACCAAGAAACTGGGATATTAATCTCCGTTTGTCACATCCTGTAACTTTTCTTATGCCTACCTCCATGGCTCTCAATGTTGCCCGTGCAGTTGATAAATTGATGTAATTGATGCAGGCAATTGCAATAATAAACCCGGCAATGATCATGAAAATGATAACAAACTGCTTATTCCCATGCCTGGTACCCATATCGTTAACATGGCGGGCAAAATATACCTCTTCCAATGGCCTCAGACCTGCAGTGAATGTTATGGAATCTTCGGGCTGGTTATATCTTTTTGAAAATATTTCGTGAAATAGCCGATTAACCTTTTGATTCACTGTGTCTATATGAAAATCCTGAACAAGTTTAATATAGGTTACAGACTGATAAGTCCTGTATGTATAAAGATGCTCCTCACCATAATATTCCTTTAATGTGACAAAAGAGATCATTGCATCAAACTGAAGGTGAAAATTTTCCGGATCCCT